>NZ_JAUPTE010000047.1:0-49018 GCF_036701705.1 Microcoleus sp. w1-18aA5
TCTCCCTGAGTCTGGTGCAGTTGAGTCTGAGATTGCTCTAACTCTCCCTGAGTCTGGTGCAGTTGAGTCTGAGATTGCTCTAACTCTCCCTGAGTCTGGTGCAGTTGAGTCTGAGATTGCTCTAACTCTCCCTGAGTCTGGTGCAGTTGAGTCTGAGATTGTGCCAATACTGCTTGAGTTTGGTGCAGTTGAGACTGAGATTGTGCCAATTCCGTGTGAGTTTGGTGCAGTTGAGACTGAGATTGCTCCAATTCACCCTGAGTCTGGTGCAGTTGAGACTGAGATTGCTCCAATTCCGTCTGAGTTTGGTGCAGTTGAGACTGAGATTGTTCCAATTCACCCTGAGTCTGGTGCAGTTGAGACTGAGATTGTTCCAGTTCACCCTGAGTCTGGTGCAGTTGCAACTGCGATTGTGCCAATTGACTCTGTGCTTGATGCAATTGCGACTGAGATTGCTCCAATTCATCCTGAATCTGGTGCAGTTGCAACTGCGATTGTGCCCGTTGACTCCGTTCTTGATGCAATTGCAACTGAGACTGTTCACTAAGTTGCAGAAGCTGGTGGAATCCACCTAATTCATTCCTACGCTTTGCTCGCAAGTTCAGACCCTCTTGATAGAGTTCCATATCGAGACTATTACTCTGTGCTAACTTCTTGACAATTTCGTTATCATCTAATATTTTTCGTAATTGAATATCATAATCAGGAAATGTATTAGCATTACTAAAAAAAGCGCTAAAATCACTCCACCCCATCATCGTTTTTAAGTCTTCTAAGTCTGACTGGAAAAACTCGTGAATTCCGACAAAGTAAAAATTACTCAACTGATTTTTCCCAATATAGTTAGCTACTATATTTCGCACCCCAGGAAGATTGGCAAACTCTACGATTCCCAAGAACTCCATATTGCGTGGAATACCAACCTTTTGCATCCGCCAAAAAAAGTAATTTGATATTAATCGAATTACAGGGTTTCTCAACCAGATTACTTTTTTAGCATTATGAAAATAGCCTTTGTACTTGTCTAAGGCAAAGTGACCATGAATAACTTTAATGTTTGCTGGTAAAGCAGATGGTTTAATTTGACTTTCGGGAACATTCTCATTATCACTGAAAACAGCTTCTGTACCATAAACATGACTTAAAACTTGATAAAATGTTGTTCCTGCTGTTTTGGGTACATGAACCGATATTATTTCCACCTTCGCCTGAGTTTGATACTCTGGCTGGTTGTATTGCTCTAAATCTGTCTGAGTAGGGTGTAATTGCGCCTTGTCTTGAGCCAATTTCACCCGATTTTCATATGGCCTATTGTAAAACAAAGGGGTAGGATCGATATTTAAGTCTAAATGAAAATCGTTGGAAACCTTACAAAGCTCTATAACAGCAATCGCATTTGCAAAGGGGAAAGGATTGTTGTACTCTACATTACTAAGTTCTATCTCTTCTATTTCTTCCCAAAGCATTTTGACGCTATCCTTTGTGGGATCTCTATTAATTAATCTTAAGAAACTTGTACGGATGGCTTCTTGAGGAATTCCATATTTTTTTAATAGTGCCAGATACTGCGCGCTGAACTGAATGTACCATCCTCCATCCGTAAGGACTCCAAAGGGAACTGTAATCAATGCTTTTCCCTCAATAGTCAGCAAATCGTATATCTTCGCGATTGCCTTCAGTGGAGCTTCCCGATCACCAATTTCTGTAGACTCACCGTAAGCACCGAACGGAGCAAGTCCCTGACCTATATGTTCTACGGTAGAGATTGAAACTATAGCATCATATTTTTCCTCGGATTCAAGTGTCATTAAATCTTCGTTATCCACACCTATATCTATTTCAAATTTGTCTATAATTCTTCTTTTAATAACCCCCATCTTTTCGCCGAGTGAGCTTTCATAGCGCGAAAGTACGTTCCCCACTTCTAGAACACGGTCTGAATTTGGGAGATTAATCAGAAAGTTAAACCCAATCGAAACTTCAACCGCTCTTTCCGACGGATTGTTATACGGTATGCGATTGTAATATAACTCTTTTCCTTTAAATAAAAATGTTTTTTTCCAGTTTGTCATTTTAGTCCCTCCTTAACGGCAATTAGTTCAACCACAATAATACCTATATACCTCTATGAATTTTGTTGAAACAAATGTTTTCCTGTAAGATATTTCATCTACTATCATCTGCACGACTTGGTGCATTTTGTACTTCGTCTCCTAATTTTTCGTTGTTATTGGCTAGATTGCCTCGACCCAAGGGAAGTTGCGTCAGTGGGGACTGACTGGTAGCGCTCGCAAAATGTTCCCCATGTCAACCGTAAATCCTCAATTCAGTATTTTACTGTGTTTGAGTAGGGTCAGGTCAGTCCAGTGAGTTCTTGTTGGCGTTGCTTAATTAGGGTATGAAAAAAATAACTTGAAAATCCCGAAGTTGTGTGGATATTGGTTTCTATGACTTGCATATTTCGCCTTTCATACCCTAAATCAGCAATGGCAGTTCTTGTTTTGCTCGCACACTTAAGTTAAAATCAACTACGTTGCAAGTTTATCACAAGTGGCACTTATTCAAAATGAATGCAGAGAAAACGGCTGTAACCCATATCCACGAAGGAGATCATTTTCTAGAGTCGGGCAATTTAGACGAAGCGATCGCGGCTTACCGCCATGCGATTGAGTTAAATCCTGACATTTCTTGGTCTTACCACCAATTAGGGCAAGCCCTGACTCAGCAAGGCAAGCTGGAGGAAGCGATCGCGGCTTACCACCGTGCCATTGAGCTAAATCCTGATCTCTCTGGGTCTCACCACAATTTAGGGGAATCTCTCGTAAAACTCGGTCAATTCGAGGAAGCGATCGCAGCTTTCCGTCGCTCTATAGAACTCAAGCCGGATTTTTCTTGGTCTTATCATCACTTGGGAGATGCTCTAGCTCAGCAACTGCAACCCGAGGAGGCCGCAGCGGCTTTCCGTAAAGCCATTGAACTCAATCGGCAACATTTCGGTTCTTACTGCGGATTGGGGCAGAATTTGGTGAAACTGGGCCGGTTAGATGAGGCGATTGTTGCTTATGAGCAAGCCATAAAGCTAAATCCAGATGCCGATTGGATTCATTATCGCCTGGGCGAGGTGCTGCAACAGCGAACTCTGTTAGATTTGGAGGGGGCGATCGTTTCTTACCGTCGAGCCATTGAGCTAAATCCCGATGATGTGCAAGCATACCGCAAGCTCCTAGAAATTCAGCCAGATAACTGGGAAGTTTGGTTGCAGTTAGGGAAGCTATTGATAAAACTTGAGCAGGGGGAAGAGGCGATAACCTCCTATCGTCGCGCCTGCCAATTGAATCCAGAATCTTTTGAGGCTCATTTTCAATTAGGTAAAACTTACTTATCAACTAAATTTCACTTGGCATCTCTACTTTTCGATTCTAATTATGAGCAAACTATAGTCAATAAACTACAACAAAATAATCCACCAGAAGTTGAACCCAATCGAAGCAAAAACGATGAAGAATTTGTACAAGTAACTAAACACCTTAGCAATGAAGATTTTATCATAGAGGTGTATCGCGTCTACTTAAAGCGTCATCCTGCGCCTGTCGAAGTACAACACTGGAATAATGCTATTTGTAAGGGTTGTATTCGTCTAGGTTTAGTCAATAATTTCACGCAGTCCCCTGAGTACAAGCACAAATCAAGTAGTAGCCTATTATTGGAACAAGAAATTGCCTACTGGAGATATATGGAAAACTTTTTTGAAGAGATCGAAGACGTTACTACCATTTTTAGGCGTGCAGTTGAATTAAACCAAAATTCTTATGAAGCTCATTACTATTTAGCGAAATTACTAAAAAAACAGCGTTATCACAATGAAGCCAATGTAGTGTGCCGACAAATTATTAAGCTGGGAACACTGCTAGGACATGAAAACAAGATGGATCTAGCTATCGACTGCTATCAAAAGGCGGTAGAGATTGAGAATTTAGATCGACAGATGATTTTAGAGGCTAATGATTTAGCCATTTTATTGATAAAGCTAGGACAAATTCAGGTGGTACTAGATTGCTATCAAAATAGTTTTAAAAATATTTCTGATGGCAGGAAATATTTTTATAATATAGCTAGCCAGTTATCACAGCTTGGTTTGATGAATGAGGCTGTGATTTTTTTTGAACAGGCACTACAGACACAAATTGATAAATCATATCTATACGAAAGTCTATGGAAGGGATTAAATCAACTAGATACACTTGATAAAACTAATCCAAATTATTCAATAGAAATTAGCTTACAAGAAGTAGATGAATATTTCAGGGAGACAAGCAAGTATAAAGTTATTAACATTGGTGCTTTGGCTGAGGAAGACATTAATTTTTTACAAAGGGCTAGATTGCCAGTAATTAATCTCCATTTAATAGCAAATCAACAGGATTGTTTTACTGAGCAGATATATGCTCATAAATTTGGTTTTCACAAGGTATCACAGCCAGAAAAAATCAAACCTCCTGTTTTCCCTTATGAAAAAAACATCGTAGAGACTGGTTATATTTATTGTGTATGTCCTTTTAGTGGTGAAATTTTGAGATCTAATCAATCTTTCCTAATTCCTGGGAGTCACAGAGAGGTTTTTGCTTACCGTTTTGTAGGGAAAGAGGTATTTTACTTGCTGACAGGTTGTCAAAGAGGTGATAAAATAGGCATTTACATTCCTAACCTAGATATGCTTATTAGATTCGGGGGGGAAGCATCACTATATGTAGGTACTCAAAATATAAATCACTTAAAGGCTTATCTAGTTAGTTGTTGGTCGTCGGTAAAATCTTACTTATCCAGTCCCCGTAGAAAAATGACTTTAGTGGTTGGTTTTCATACTAATATTGGACATCATATTTGGGATGAATTGACGGGTATTGAGTATTTGTGTAAGCGTGAAATTGTTGATAATTATGATTTTTTCGTTGGTGGCTATGAATACTTTAGTATTGAGCATCTTTTTCCAGAAATTCCTTTAAATTCTATTACTCATTATGATGATGTTATTCCACATCAAGACACCTATAGTGTTTTCAAAACCATTGTCGAAAAAAATCATTTTGTATTTAGGCTAGGCACAGGGTTTATGGATGATAATTTATTTAACAGGATAAAGCGATCATCAATTCAAAGGTGTTCTCAGGAGTTTTTGAAGCAAGTGAAAGAGATTCAAGAAAGACATTTTCCTGTTATTTTGATACAAATTCGCGCTCACTCTCGAATATGGCTCAATCAAGTAGAAGGCATAGCCAGTATTATTAATAACCTGTATTTAGATTATCCGAATTTAGCAGTTGTCTTTGATGGTTGGTCTTTGACAGGAAAGGAAGATGCTTCTAGCGGGAGTTGGTCAGCCATTGAAAAAGAAAAAAAATTGATGGCAGAAATACTAGATATGATACCATCTGACCTCAAAGTATATAGTTCTATCGGTTCCACAGTTGACGAAACAGTTGCTTGGACTTTGAATGTAGATTTGCATATATCACCCCTTGGAGCAGGAACAACTTTCACCGCATGGATAGCTCATAAGCCTGGTGTGTTACATGCACATACTAAAGGTATTGCTGCTTGGGGAAAAATGTATCTGAACCAACAAAATCACCCACACATTGAAACTTTTCAGTCACAAGTATTGATTCCAGATGATAGTGTAGAAAATTTTGAAAACTTTAACTATAAATGTGATTGGCGAGCAATTTACAATGAAGTTATTAAGATAATCAAGGAGTTGAGGAAGTAAATAAATAGTTTTAACACTGAAAAATAAGGCTGGAAAAAGAAAAGCTCCCCTTCACAAACTAGGGGAACTTTTAGCTATACTCGCTTTAACCACGCCCCAGGCCAATGAGTTACATTCTCCGTCAAATCGCTCTCGCTAAACGGCCATTTAGGCTGCTCCAGCACAAACTCAGGATGCAGCTCCGCAAACTCAGCCGCGGCTGCTGTAGGATGATCCCAAGTCCATTCAGGATTTCCCCTCGGCACATCATACAAATCCTTCATAATCCCATCGGTGGCAATTATATAGGAGCCTGGTGTTACAAAACTACAATAAGCCTCTAACTCGTCAGCAACGTGCTGTTTTGTGTGACACGAGTCAAGAATCACCAAGACAGTCTCCCCTAGAGTTACCAGTTTTTTCACCTGCTCTACAATACTGATATCTGTAGAACTGCCTTCCACTAAAGTAATGAACGATGACAGTTCATGTTCCTCTATAGCCTTGCGATTGTGGGGGCGAATTTCAATATCAACTCCTACAACCCTACCCTTGCCTATTGCTTTAAAAAGGCTAGCATAATAAATCAGCGAGCCACCATGAGCCACCCCGGTTTCAATAATTACATCCGGTTTAACCTGATAGATAACTTCCTGAATGCGAATCAAATCTTCAGGGAGTTGCAGCAAAGGGCGACCAAACCAACTAAATGTGTAAGAATATTTCTGATTCCATCCAACTTTAACCCACTGAAGCGATATCAGTTCAAAAGCCTCTTTTGTGTAAAGGTCTAATACCTGCTTCTGGTGATCGATCTCACAAGTGAGTGTTTTTTCAGCCGTATCAATTGTCAATTTCATAACTTACTCCACTAATAGGTCAATGTTTAAATTGGATGCCTTTAATAATACTAGGTTTTCTTGATAATAATTCGGGTTCATCAAGATAGCAGTTGTAATTCCTCGAACGGCTATATCCTGATAGCTGACAATCGGGTGAGCAGTGCCAGGGATATATTTACCTTGTTTATTAGGGTTCAGGTCAATAATGCAGTCAATCCATTTACGATCTGGATCGATCGTGTTAGCAAAAGTTACACCTTTAGCTCCAGCCCCCCACAGAGCCACTTTTCCTTGGCTAGCTAATTCTTGAATCTTAATTTCCCACTTGCTAATCAGTTCACGTTCTGATGTCGCAAACTGGTTAGCTAAAATTGAAATGAATCCGGGCTTTTTCGTAACCGCAGGTTTTTGGGCAGGAATAGTAGCTTCTAACCATAGATATTGCCCTTCAAATATATGCTCTACGCTCTCAACCTGAAAACCCGCTACTTCAAAAGCCGTCGCTAGAGACTCTGCCGTAAAGTAGGAACAGTGTTCGTAGAAAAAATCCCATATTACTTGATTGCGGAGTATCCACTCGACGCAGGGCGTTTCAAAGAAAACGCGAGCTTGGGGAGAATGAACCAAAGCTTGTCGGACAGAAAAGAGTAAGCTCAAAGGATCGGGAATATGTTCGATCGCGTGACGACAAACAACTACATCAGCATGAATATTAGCACACTCTGAGTCATAGTAACGCTTCTCAAACTTCAGGCGACCGTCAAAAATAGTTTCTGCCCCGACATAACTTGGGTCAAATCCATAACCAGTATTTCCCCATTCCTCTGATTCTACTAGCTTCCTTAAAAATGAACCCTTGCCACAGCCAACTTCTACAACCGAGCAATTTTGAACATTTTTATCATAGATTAGAGAGCGCGCAAGTTCGCAAATATAACTCTCAAAAGATGGCGAATAAGTCTGGGTATTATCATACTCCTTTCCATAGCTTAACTTGGAACCATCAAAATCCTGATTAAAAATAAATCCACAGTCTTCACAAACTGCTAGAGTTAGATTGCCGCGATTTATTTGTCTAGCAGATATTATATCTGCCATCACTAAGTTTTGGTGGACGGGTACGCTACCTCTAACCAAAAAGGGGGCTATTAAGTTAGAATTGCAAACAGGGCATCTCTGCATACTTAAGATCCATTTACGGCGAAATATTTATAGTTTTTTGATCTTTTAGCATCACTTTTTACTCAATTTTTAATCCTGTATAATTTGAATTATTCCACCAGATTATAGCTTGCCTTAATCCCATTTCCAAATTAACTTTTGGCAGCCAGCCTACCTCATTCGATAAACGAGTCACATCAGCCACTAACAAAGGCGCTTCTTTCGCGGCAGACGCAATAGCACCTAACTGCACTAAATCCGATCGCCCGATTACATCCGATATTTTATAGACCACATCTTTAATCGCGATCGGCTGTCCCGATCCAATATTAACAGCACCCGTCACCTCACTCTCCAACAGAGCCACAAAAGCATCAGCAACATCCTGTACATACAGAAAATCCCGGATTTGATTACCGTGAGAGCAGCGAGCAGGCTCTCCCTTTAACAGAGAAAGAATCACTGAAGAAACCAGCCGATTTGGATACTCGTAAGCACCGTATGGAAAGAAAATACGTCCCCAAGCAATGCTGAGACTTGTCGTCTCCGAATAGCAATTCACCATTTCCTGCAAAGCTTTTTTACAAATACCGTAAGGAGTATCTGGATTTCTCGGCGTTACAAATTCCGAGCAATAACCATAATTCCAATCATACTCGGCGCAGGTTCCACCTATCACAGCCCGATAGCCACCTTGCTCTCGAAATTGCCTCAATAATTCCAAACTTGCCTGCACCCACAAAAAGTTATCTTCAGATTTCCCATATTGACCGGGTACAGTATAACACCAGGCAAAGTGCAACAAATGTGTTGGCTTGACTTTACAAACTAGCTCTTTAATGGATGTATGATCTAACAAATTTGCCAGATGCCACGTACAGTCAGAAATTAAAGTCGGCAAAGTCTTAGAAGCTACAGCATGAACCTCGAACCCCCGTTCCACCAGAGTCTTGATCGAGTGTCGGCCAACAAAACCCCCTGCCCCCGTAACCAGGACTTTTTTCATAGCACAAAATCGGGGAAATTGCGATCTTTTTCCGAAATTACACGCTGAGATATCTCCGGCCACTCAATACTAAAAGTTGGATCATCCCACCGCACTCCCCTTGCTAATTCAGAATAATAAAATTCCGACATCTGGTAAAAAACCTCAGTATTATCTGCCAAAGTTTGACAGCCATGAGCCATCCCTTCAGGAATATATATCATCTTACGATTTTCGGAGTTTAGCTCGATCGCAAACCACTCTTTAAAAGTAGGAGAATCGGGACGCAAATCTATAATTACATCATAAATTCCCCCTTTGATACATTTAACCAACTTCGCTTCCTCGTGAGGTGTAGCCTGGTAGTGCATCCCCCGCAAAGTACCTTTCTTCAGGTTAAAAGAAATATTGCACTGCACTAGGTTAGGATTCAAACCATGTTCTGCAAACTCCTTTTGACACCAACTGCGGGCAAAAAATCCCCTCTCATCTGCTATGGGTTCTACCTCAATAACATAAACTCCCTTAAGCTTTGTTTCAGTAAACTTCACCCTATCACCTCCACTTGAGGAACCAGCACCACAAACTTACCTCCCCACTCGCGGATATAATCCATCTGACTTACTATCTCATCTTTAATGTTCCAAGGCAAGATCGCCAAATAATCTGGCTTAGTCTCCCGAATTTTGTCTGGATGATATATCGGAATCTGAGTCCCAGGCAAAAACAAACCTTGCTTGTGCGGGCTTAAATCGACCGTATAATCAATCAAATCCGTGCGGATACCGCAATAATTCAGCAGCGTATTAGCCTTCGCCGGCGCACCGTAGCCGGCAATTGATTTGCCCTGGTTTTTGGCATCAATTAGGAAACTGAGCATTTGGCGCTTCGTAGACTTAACCTGTTCGCCAAATCCTACATAAATTTCAATCTGATTTAGCCCTGCTTGCACTTCCTTAGCTTTCAGTTGGGAAATGCGATCGCCAACTGCTATACTCTCAAAATCCTCATGCCTCCCGTAAATCCGCAGAGAACCGCCGTGGGTCGGTAATTCCTCCACATCAAACAAAGTTAAACCGTGACTTGCAAAAACTTTCTCAACCGTCAACAGCGAAAAATAAGAGAAATGCTCGTGGTAAATCGTGTCAAACAGATTGTCTTGAATTAATTGCAATATATGAGGAAACTCCATTGTCAAGACGCCGTTTGGTTTCAGGAGAATTTTCATTCCCGCCACAAAATCATTCAAGTCAGGCACATGGGCCAACACATTATTTCCCAGCAACAAATCTGCCTGTTTGCCTTGTGAAACCAACTCTTTAGCCGTTTGAACACCAAAAAACTTGACTAAAGTGGGAATCCCTTTTTCCTCAGCCACCTTAGCTACATTTGCAGCAGGTTCAATCCCCAATACGGGAATTCCTTTCTGGTGAAAATACTGGAGTAAATACCCATCATTGCTAGCGAGTTCAATTACCTGACTGGTTTCGTCAAATCCAAAGCGCTCCACCATCAAATCAGTGTATTTCTGAGCATGGCGCAACCAAGAGTCTGAATAGGAAGAAAAATAAGCATAATCGCTAAAGATGCTATCCGGGGATTCAAACTCTTCTAACTGCACTAAAAAACAATTAGCACAGACATAAGTATGAAGCGGATAAAATTTCTCTGCACAATTCAGATGCTCTTGAGACAGAAAAGCATTCGCCAGCGGCGACATCCCCAAATTTACAAAAGTATGCTCCAATGCGTGACTGCAAAAACGACATTTAGATGGCACAGAATTAGACCCCTTGACTATCAAATAAGAGAAATAAAATTAAAACCAGAGTCATAGAAATCCTCCATCACACGCTGATGACACAGGTATTTTCCTCTTTCAAAAAGTTTGTATACCATTCAATTGTTTCTTTCAACCCTTCTTCTAGAGGATACTTAGACTCCCAACCGAGCATTTTTCGCGCTTTATCTGCTGAGAGATACTGATGTTTGATTTCATTCTTAGCCCGATTCAATACGACAGGCTCTAAATGAGTCTTGTCCATCAATTCCAAAACCTTATCTACCATGCCCCGCACTGAAATTTGCAATTCGTTGCTGAAATTAAATGCCTCTCCCAAAATTTCTTTCCTGTCCATTTGTTCTGCCAAATGGAGATAAGCTAAAACCCCATCTTTCGCATAGAAATAGTCCCGGATAAAAGTGCCATCACTGCGGATGACTACCGGCTTGTCTCGTAATGCCGATCTAATTGTAGAGGGAACTATCCTATTAAAATTTAAGTCTCCGCCTCCGTAAAAGTTCCCACAGCGAGTAATGCAAACCGGCAAACCATAGGTAACATAATAAGTCCGACTGATTAAATCAGCACAGCTTTTAGAAACATCATAAGGGTGTTCTCCTTGCAGGGGGGTTGTTTCGCTATAAGGCAACACAAGCTGGTCTCCATAAGCTTTATCGCTGGATGCTATGACAATTCGACTCACACCTCCAACCCGGCGACAAGCTTCTAGAATATTCCAAGTGCCTTTAATATTCGTTTCAAAAGTTGCCAGAGGCTCTCTATTTGCAACTCCCACAATTGTCTGAGCTGCTAGGTGAAACACCGTATCTACTTCATACTCATTAATCGCTCGTTCTACCGTTGGCAAATCTTCGACACAACCGCGAACGGTATTAATTTGCCGATACCACTCTCCAGCATAAAGTCGGGATTGGGGAACCAAGTCACGGACTAATCCCGTTACCAAAGCTCCTCTTTCCAGCAACTCAGCTACTAACCAGTTACCCAAAAGACCTGTGCAACCTGTCACCAATACCGATCGATCGCGCCAAAATTCACTCATTCCCACACCCTCCAAGGAGCCTCTCCATTATCCCAAAGTTCGTTCAAATATTTATACTCGCGGTAAGTATCCATCGCAAAAAAGAAACCTTCGTGGCGGTACGCCATCAATTGTCCCTGGGCCGCTAACTGCTCTAGTGGCTCTCGCTCAAAAAAACAATCATCCCCGCTCAAAGCCTCAAATATGCTGCGGTGAAGTACCAAAAATCCTGCACTAGCCCAGCCATCTATTTGAGGTTTTTCCGTAAATTCCAGAACTTTGCCTTGGCTGTCCACATCTAAAATACCATATCGGGATATCGGACGAACTGTACTAACAGTTGCCAGCTTACCATGAGCCTTATGAAAATCCACCAAAGCTCCAATATCGATATCCGCAACTCCATCACCGTATGTCACCATAAAGGTATCATCAGTAATGTATTTCTCCACACGTTTCACCCGTCCCCCAGTCATAGTGTCCGAGCCAGTTTCTGCCAGTGTCACCTTAAAATCTTGTTCTTTATGATCCTCGTGATAAGTAATGCAATTCTGGCGACCCAAGCAAATAGTAAAATCATTATTCATAGCTTCATAATTGAGGAAATACTCCTTAATCATGTTGCCTTTGTAGCCCAAACACACAATAAAGTCCCGGAAACCGTAATGGGCATAGGTCTTCATAATGTGCCATAGAATTGGATACCCCCCCACATCTACTAGGGGCTTAGGACGAAATTCTGTTTCTTCTCGGAGACGTGTCCCCAAACCGCCGGCTAATAAAACTACTTGCATTGTTTCACATCTTGAAAAGGGTACACAACCGCTGATAATTCACAACAGGTATTTATTGCAAACAAAGAGCTATATTTTCTGAAAAAATCCTCACACCTTACCCATCCTCGCTTCCACCATCATCCGCACCACATCGGGCATTTTATATTTGGCCTCCCATCCCAACTTTTGCTTCGCCTTACCGGGATTTCCCCTCCCAACTGCAATCTCCGTCGGTCTGTAAAGACTCGCATCGGTTACTAAATGTTCCTGCCAATCCAAACCAGCAGAAACAAACGCTGTCTGCACAAACTCCTCCAAAGGATAACTTACACCCGTGGCAATTACATAATCGTCCGGTTCTTTCTGCTGCAACATTAAATACATCGCCTCCACATATTCCGGCGCCCAACCCCAGTCCCGCTGCACTGAAATATTTCCCAAATGCAGTTTTTCGGAACTACCTGCCGCAATTCTGCACACAACAGATACAATCTTTTGGGTAACAAACCTCTCCGGCCGCAGCGAGGACTCGTGATTGAACAGAATACCAGAACAGGCAAACAAATTGTACGCTTCCCGATAATTCGCTACTTCCCAAAATGCCGTTGCTTTTGCCACGGCGTAGGGACTTCTGGGGCGAAAAGGCGTATTTTCATCCGCTGCACTGCCTCCGGTATCCCCAAAACATTCGCTGGAACTGGCGTTGTAAAGTTTGATTTTTCCCCCTGTAAACCGAATTGCTTCTAAGAGATTCAATGTGCCTGTGGCAATGCTTTCGAGGGTTTCTACGGGCTGTTCAAAAGACAGACCGACGGAACTTTGACCTGCTAGATTGTACACCTCATCTGGCTCTATTTTGGCAAGCACTTGCAAGACGCTGCGAAAATCGTTAAGAGACATGGATTCTAGTTTTACTCTGTCTCGGATGCCCAAACGGGCCAGGTTTCCGAAACTAGACATTTGGGCGTCCCTGGAGGTGCCGCAAACTTCATAACCTCGATCAAGTAACAGTTTAGCTAAATAAGCTCCGTCCTGACCTGATATACCGCTAATTAACGCTTTTTTCATATCACATTTTGCTTTCAAAGCTATACCGTAGCTCTTGCTATTTTTCCAGGTTTTTAACTTTTTTAGTCGGAATTTTTGTTATTTTTAATATTTGGGATTTTCCGAGGAATTACCAGAGCAAGTTTAAGCGCTTACTAAAAACAAACAACAAATTTATCATCAAACAGACCCAAAAGCCCGATCGAAGTATGATTGCAAAAAGTTCGATAGATAGCTGGGAGTAGCAGCATAAGCATATAGTAGGGACGGCAGTGCCTTGTCCCTACTATATTTCATCTTCTACTCGTCGCCAACTATCGACTGCCAAAAGTCTCTACCGCTCGAAAACAGAAATAACCAGTCAGCTAGAAATCGACTCAAAAGTACAAAATGTCAGCATTTTTCACCTTCTGCCGAATGACTAATGCCTTCTACCTTCGGATTAAGCTTCCCAACGTTCGGCGACCAATTCAGCCAAGTCAACCACCCGCTGACTGTAGCCCCACTCATTGTCGTACCAAGCCAAAACCTTTACCATATCGCCATCCATCACCAGCGTTAAGCTGGAATCCAGAATCGAAGAAGCATCACTTCCGCGATAGTCGCATGAAACTAAAGGCAAATCGTTGTACTCCAAAATCCCTTTCATGGAGCCTTCGGCAGCTTCTTTGAACACTTGATTTACTTGCTCGGTAAAAGTCTTTTTCTCTACCTGAGCCACAAAATCAACTACGGACACATTGGGAGTCGGCACGCGCATGGCAATACCATTTAACTTGCCCTTCAATTCTGGAATCACCAAAGCCACAGCTTGGGCTGCTCCGGTAGAAGTCGGCACAATATTCATTGCTGCCGCCCGGGCCCGCCGCAAGTCGCGGTGGCTGGCATCCAGCAAGCGCTGGTCGCCAGTATAGCTGTGGGTAGTGGTCATCATGCCTTTGACGATGCCAAAATTTTCGTGAAGCACTTTCAGTACAGGAGCCAGACAGTTGGTAGTACAGCTAGCATTGCTGATGACAGTGTAGTCACTGTGCTTGTAGTTGTGGTGGTTGACTCCCATCACATAAGTGCCAACTTCAGAACCCTTGCCGGGAGCGGTAATTAGCACTTTTTTAGCGCCGGCAGTGATATGCTTCGATGCACCAGCTTGGTCAACGAAGACACCGGTCGATTCAATAATCAGATCAATACCCCAATCTTTCCAAGGCAAGTTTAGCGGGTTGCGATCGCTCACGCATTTAACTGTCTTGCCGTTGAGAGTAATGGAGTTTTCATCCGCACTGATGTCCACATTCTTCAACGTTCCCATCATGGAATCGTATCTCAGCAAGTGAGCATTACTTCTGGGATCGGAAGTGTCATTAATAGCTACCAACTCTAGCTGGCTGTTTTCTCTGCCCAGCCAGCAGCGCGCAAAACTGCGCCCGATACGTCCAAAACCATTGATCGCGACTCGAATCACTTTAGTACCTCCTAACGATGGCAGCCCTTAGCTCAGGCTTAAATTTTGGAAAAATTTAAGAATTGACTTATGAGACAAGATCATATCGCAAAGGTCGATCCTTTCTAACTTTTTGTGTCGATCAAAAAAGCTTGAACTTTTCTAGAAGGCTGAAATTGCAAGGCAGAAGGCATTAGGCTTTCTGCCGCTGGTTACTGGTAAAGCTGATGGGCAGCAATATAAGTTTGTACAACTTCCGGGACTAAGTAGCGGAGGTTGCGACTTTCGGCGCAGCAGCGGCGGATGTGGCTCGACGAAATCTCGATCGCAGCCATGGACAGCACCTCCCAGCGAATTTTCACGTCCAGAAGAGCCATTTGTTCGGCAACTCGTCGGCCCACAGCATTTGCCTGAACCTGCATCCTGTCTCCCCCGGAATCGATGGGTTTTCCACTCGGACAATCTCCCCACTCTGACAGTTCCCCAATCTCCCCGCTTTCTGATGTCTCTCGATCTCCCTGAGTCGGACGCGGGGCCACCAACCAGTCGCACAACCCGGCAATTTCGCCGCACCGGTACCATTTGGGGAGAGTAAGGAGTGCGTCACTACCAATAATCCAGTACCAGCGATGATCGCCGGGATACAATTTTTGCAAATACAGCAAGGTGTCGATCGCAAAACAACTGCCTCTGGGATTGGCCGACCGCGGCGAAATTAGGAAGTCAGGCCGATCGGCGATTGCCAAAGCCAGCATTTCCCGCCGCCGCTCAAAACTTGCCAAATCCGGGCGCTCTTTGTGAGGAGGAGAGCGATCCGGTACCCAAATGATTCGATCGAGAGCAAATTGACTCGCAGCCGTCTCGGCTACCAACACGTGACCCCAGTGAACCGGGTCAAAAGTCCCCCCCAAAATCGCTATTTTCCCCATATTTCCCCAAAATCAGGATTAATACAGACATCGCGCCACTTTTATGTTTATACACTTTTAACCATAAGCTCGTTTATTAGAAAACCCTCGCTTCACATCGGGGACAAACCCCTGGACGACGCTAGTTTCAACGATCGCCCTGGACGCTGAAACCGGTTTTTTCAACCCCCTTAATTCGTTCCAACCTTCAATAAGACTTAAAAAACCATGTTTCAGCGTCGGATTGGGTGCGGGACTGGATGATTAACCTTGCCAATATTAATCCCAACTTGTTTTGAGTGCGCGATCGACCGCCTGAGCATTCGTTTGTGGGCGACCGAAAAAGTTTTGAGGGTAGATATACTTAGCGCAGTGGTAAAAATTTTAAGGACTGCCAAAAGCGTCGATCGGCTTCTCTATCAAACCAATGATTTGGTTTGATCTATGGCTTTGCGACTATTTCGACTAACTGCATACCTTGTATATATACAATAAAGTAAGAATATATACTATAGCTGCGCTCGTGTCAATCTCTGACTTTCAAGAAAAAATGACCGTACAACTAGATAAATGACTACAAAATGAGCGAAATTTTGTTGTTCGTGGTAGTGTTTGTAAATCCTTATGGGTTTTACCCTCAATCTTGGTAGAAAGGTTGTGGGGCTTTTGCTGCCGTATCCCAGCACAGCAGGCGGATCGAAATAGAAAGAATGCAGGAGTATGCAATCACCCAAAATTAGTCTATTGACCCCGACCCCAGACCCCGTTTTCTGTTACCTGCAATTTTCGAGCTGTGACTGTTCCGGAAAACTACTCGGTACTAAGTCATATAGGATACAAGACAAACATCTCTACAAGTCCCGCAAATCTAGGGACGCGCAGAGAATTTTGTACAAAATCTCTAGCGAACTGTATCCTGAAAAAACAATTCTTGATATGATATCGCGTGTTATTGGCGTGGTGTGGTGTGTGAGGAGCAAAGATGCCGAGTTCTGTTGATTTTAGCGGTAGACCATTTCATTTCATCGGCATTGGTGGGATTGGGATGTCAGCCCTTGCCTACATTCTAGCTAAACGCAAGTTGCCTGTGTACGGCTCCGACATTAAATCGAGTCACATAACCGAGCGCTTGCAAGGAATGGGAGCTCATATTTTTTGGAGTCAAGACGCCAGCAATTTTGAACTATTTCAAACGGCCCTTAACGGTAGCAGTCCCGACTGCGGGCAACAGGAAAGGGCAGTATCCTCGATAGTCGGGGGTACGGTAGGGACTTCTGTCGCGACAGCCGAAGCTCTCCAATTGAACGGCAACGGTTCAAGCGCCCAAGCAATTCCGGGATTGCCTCAAGTAGTATGTTCGACGGCTATTCACCCAGCCAATGCCGAATATCGAGCTGCTTTAGATTTGGGCTGTCCGATTTTTCATCGATCGGATGTGTTGGCAGCGTTAATTCAAGATTATCAAAGCATAGCCGTAGCCGGTACTCATGGCAAAACTACTACTAGCAGCTTAATCGGCTTCATGCTGATGGCGGCGGGTCTAGACCCGACGATCGTAGTAGGAGGCGAGGTAAATGCTTGGGAAGGCAATGCCCGTTTGGGGGAAGGGCCCTACTTAGTGGCCGAGGCTGATGAATCCGACGGTTCTCTCGTTAAGCTGGTAGCCAAAATTGGCATAGTGACGAATGTGGAACTGGATCATCCAGACCATTACGATACCCTTGACCAGGTAATAGACACATTTAAGGTGTTTGCCCAAAACTGTCAAACCTTGGTGGGCTGCATTGACGATCAAATCGTCAAAGATTCCCTTCAGCCTCATGTCAGCTACAGCTTGCAGCCGGACAGCGGTGCTGACTACACGGCTTCGGACGTGGAGTACGGAGCAGAAAGCACCAAGGCCCGGATTTGGGAGCGAGGAACTTTCCTAGGGGAAATGGAGTTGAAGTTGCTGGGCACACACAATCTCAGCAATGCACTAGCTGCGGTAGCAGTGGGCCGATTGTTGGGGTTAGAGTTTTCGGCCATTGCCAAAGCGATTGCTGGCTTTGAAGGAGCTCGCCGCCGTTTTGAGGTGCGGGGTTTTCACAATGACATCCTGTTTGTGGACGACTACGCTCACCATCCTAGCGAAATTCGTGTCACCTTGGCGGCGGCTCGCTTGCGGATCGAAGGTAGCGAAAAAAATCCCAAATCCCGAAGAGTGGTTGCAATTTTTCAACCCCACCGTTACAGCCGGACTCTGACATTTTTGCCAGAATTTGCTCAATCTTTTGGGGATGCTGATTTGGTTGTGGCTTGCGATATTTATAGTGCTGGGGAACCAAATTTAGGAGAAATTAGCGGGCAGCAAGTTGCTGATTTGATTGCTAAAGAAGGCCGAGATGTTGAGTTTGCGCCTTCCCTAGAGTCAGTCACTAAGTTTTTAACCAAAAATCTGCAACCGGGGGATTTGGCTCTGTTTTTGGGCGCTGGTAATCTGAATCAGATTATTCCAGAGGTTATGGCTTTTTATCAACAAGCCGATCGCCCCGATTAGCTCGCGAACTGAGTAGAGTTGATCGACATTATGGCGTGGCACGTTGTGCCGAAACTTCTGTCGGACGGCTCGCTCAAAGCGGCCACATAAGTTAGCTAAACGAATTTTCAACCACGTCTTCGAGCGAAGGTATTTTTAAGGATTTTCAAGATGGTGACTATCTCGAATGACTCCTCTGTTAAGGACAATCGGCGAGTGTATTCTCCTATTTCTTTGCGGGGAACTGATTGCAAGATTAATTCCCAAGTTTCCCTGGCGGGCCTGACTTCGTTCCGAGTCGGCGGCCCTGCCGAGTGGTACGTTGCTCCCCGCAGTATGGAGGCTTTGCAAGCGAGTTTTGCCTGGGCACACGATGAAGGAGTGCCGGTGACTCTGCTGGGTGCGGGTTCTAATTTGTTGGTGAGCGATCGGGGTTTGTCCGGTTTGGTCGTCGGCACTCGCTACCTGAAACAGGTGAATTTTAATCCAGAAACAGGTCAAGTGACAGCGGGGGCGGGAGAGTCAATTCCCCGCCTCGCTTGGTTGGCGGCTAAACGGGGCTGGAAAGGTCTAGAATGGGCCGTCGGCATACCCGGTACGGTGGGAGGGGCTGTGGTCATGAATGCAGGCGCTCACAGAGGCTGTACTGCTGATATTCTGGTCAACGCTCGCGTCCTATCCCCTGGTGGTAAGGTGGAAATTCTGACTCCCCAAGAGTTGGAGTACCGCTACCGGACTTCGGTGCTGCAAGGGGGCGATCGGCTAGTAACAGAAGCGACTTTCCAGTTACAGCCGGGATTTGACCGATCGCAAGTAATGGCAGAAACTAATGACCATTTCAGCCAGCGACGGACAACTCAACCTTATCACTTACCGAGCTGTGGCTCAGTCTTCCGTAACCCAGGCCCCAAGACGGCCGGTTGGTTCATCGAACAAGCGGGGCTGAAGGGATATCAGATCGGCGGCGCACAAGTAGCTCAGCGCCATGCTAATTTTATTCTTAACTGCGGGTCGGCAACAGCCAATGATATTTTTCAAGTGATCCGCCACGTTCAACAGCAAGTCGAGCAGCGGTGGTCGCTGTTGTTGGAGCCAGAAGTTAGAATACTGGGAGAGTTTCCCTTCTAAGGCATCATTGAAGTAATACGGAAACGGCAGACTGCCAACCCACACACCATCAAAAAGTAGTTATGACAAAATCAGGACAAGGATTTGGCTTCGGCCTGGGAAAAATGAAAGAACTGACTGAAGCTTTCAAAAAAGCTCAGCAGGTTCAAGAAGGAGCTAAAAAGCTCCAAGAAGAGTTGGATGTAATGGAAATTGAGGGAACAGCCGGCGGCGGCTTGGTCAAGGTTTTTCTCAGTGGCAACCAAGAACCCCGCCGCGTGGAAATCTCACCGGATGCCCTCGGTGAAGGTGCTGATGTGGTTTCTGAACTCGTCACGGTGGCGATGCAGGATGCTTACGCTAAGTCTACGATGACGATGCGGGAGAAAATGGAAGAACTCACCGGTGGACTAAATCTCCCCGGTTTCGGTTAGTCATTAGTCATTAGTCATTAGTCAATTGTTGACTGTTGACTGTTGACTGATTGATTAAACTTTCTGGAAAACCGCTCTAGTAAGGTGCGTCGCTGCTCCATGTTCGATGGAACTTGCAGATTGACTCTGAAAGCGACGTACCCTACAAATTAGCACTGTTGACTGTTGACTGACTAATAACTAATGACTAATGACTAAATTATTGTTTGTCTGCCTCGGAAATATCTGCCGATCGCCCTCAGCAGAAAATATTATGAATCACTTAATTAAAGAAGCTGGTTTGAGCGATCGCATCACCTGCGATTCTGCCGGAACTGCTAGCTATCACATTGGCAGCCCCCCTGACAGGCGGATGGCATTGGCGGCGAGGAAGCGAGACATTGAATTGCTAGGCGAAGCCCGCCAATTTTCCAAAAACGATTTTGAAAAGTTTGATTTGATTCTGGCCATGGATCGAGAAAATTATCGCAATATTCTTGCCCTGGATGCGGCTGGAAAGTATAAAGATAAAGTGCGGCTGATGTGCGATTTTTGCCAGAAATACGACCTTAAAGAAGTGCCAGATCCTTACTACGGTGGCCCGGAGGGATTCGATCGAGTAATTGATTTGCTGCACGATGCTTGCGAGGGTTTGTTGGAGTACGTTGTCAGTCAAGAAAAATTAACAGTTGGCGGTCAGCAATCAATTTAAATTAAAAAAGTGCCTTTTTCCGCCCGAATATTAGCCATGCTGTAGGGGGGACAACGCTAACAAAACTCGTAACTAGGGAGATCACAGTTGTTCCCGATCCCGCTCCCAAAATGAGACTGGGTGACAACGAAAAAGTTAAACTTGTCAATACAAAATGGGGAGAATTGATACTCAAAGCCGCAATTGGCAGCAAAATAGATGGATACCAAGGCATTAGCCAAGGTGTAGCAAACAAAAACAAAGTGAGAGTCGTCCATCCAATATCTGATACCAAATTAATTTCCGAATATTTTTTGCGGAATAATGATTTCATTAACGTTCCTGTATAGTAAACAATCCAGCTTAAATACGCAAAATATTTGACTAATAATAGAATACTTTTCCTAGTTTCAACATTTACATTGGGTAAAAAATTCATAAATAAATTGATTGCATGGTGAAACGATCGAGCCGTCGCCCCGGCGGTTCCTGGATTTAAAAGACTTCTCCAAGCTGAAACGGTTGGCATAAATGTATAAGTTATCACCGCGATAATTAATAAAGAAAGCAAGACTGATGCTGCTAAATCTTTCCACCGACGCTGCTTGCAGAGGAAAGCAGCAACTAAGGGTAGCCAAATTATAGGTAAGGTTTTTATTAAAAAACCTACCCAAATTGCCAAAATTGCAAAAACATAACGTTGGTAATAAATACATCCTATTAAAACAATCAATGTATTAGCCAGCAAAACGTCGAGGTGAGCATTAGCTATTTGCTCATTCAATAGCATGGGATTGACTAAATAAGCGATTGTTATGAGGTTACGGTTTTCAGAATTTGTTAGCAACCGCCAAATTAAGTAGCTATTGAGCGCGTGTACCAACACGCAGATTATTTTAAAAATATAAACTGCTAGTAAAGGGCTAATTGGTACACCAAGTGCTGATAGGGCAAAAAAGAATAAAGAAACGGGGCCGTAGGTAGAAGTTTGCCCCCAGTGGAGGAAGGGAGATACGTTAGAAATTAAGGTATCGGAATTATTCAGGTAAGGATTAATTTTATGTAAGCTCATCGCTCCGTAATGCAAGTACATATAAATGTCACTGCTTTGGGGATAAGTTATGAGGGCCAGTGCCAGAAAGGGGATTGCATACTTGCAAATATCTAGAAAGCTGGAACTTGTCTGTTTTTTTTGAATTAACCAGATAATATATGTAACTGTTGCTATCAAGTAGGAACCGTTAATTAGAATTCGGATGAGGCTGAAACCGCTGGTAGGGAAATCGTTATAGTTGTCTCCACCCTGTAAAACGCTGTAATACTTGGTGATTCCCATGGAGGTCATGGCAATACAGAAAATTATAGAAGCTGCTAATGCTACAGCATATAGAATTTTCTGATTTTTTAAGTAATTGTTGACCATGATGTTATTTATTCAGCGTAGTAAGTGCAGGTAATTTTCTTTCCCAGAGCGTTGGCGGTTATCTGACTAAATGGTGTTCCATAGCAAAGCGAACGAGTTCTGCTCGATTGTTGCTTTCAGTTTTTCGGAACAAGCTGCTGACGTGCTTTTCGATCGTTCGAGGGCTGAGGTGGAGTGTGGAGCCTATTTGAATATTAGAAAGACCTTCTGTCAGCAAATCTAGCACTTGTCGCTCTCGCTGCGTCAAACTCGGAGCATTTTGGCTGGGAGATGCCCGTGAAGCGGAGCTATCCCGTAGGGAATCGCCTGTGTTTGACTTTTGAGTTAAAAAATCTGCTTCTGGCTTGTCATTGGCTCTGCTGCGTGCCTCTGTTGGCGTTGGTTCGGGTTCGGGGGAACGAGAGGGGGCCTGAGCGATGAGAGCGTAGCGATCGAGCAAAGAGCGAATAACCGCCCCCAATTCCTGGAGTTCAAAAGGTTTAGCCAGATAATTGTCGCACCCCATCTGATAGCCGCGAATCCGTTCCTGCGTGCTCGTGCGTTCCGTCAAAAAAATCACCGGCAGCAAGCGGAAAGAGGGACGAGTCCGAACTCGCCGCACGAATTCGTAGCCATCCATCTGGGGCATTGTAATGTCGGTAACAATCAAGTGCGGCTGAAATTCATCTACCAAGCCTAAAGCTTCTTTGCCGTTCTCAGCAGCGATTACAGAGTATCCGGTAATTTCTAGATAATCGGTAATTGACAAGCGAGTCGCGAAATCGTCGTCAGCAACCAGAATCGTTAATGGCATGGGGGAATTAAAAATTAAACATTAAAAGTGACTAATTTCACTTTTAATGTTTAATTCTACTGTTTAATTCTCTTGATAACTTGCAGTTAAAGTAGCCGGTTGTCCTAATTTGCCCTCCAAAGCTACGCCGCGCCCGTTGGCTGCCAAATGTCGCAGAGTTTTATAAATTGTCTCGATTTGCTCTGGTCTTCCTGCTTTTTTTGCTAGTTCTGCTACAGACAGAGGTTTTTGGGAGTCTTTGAGCACTTGCAGTACCCGTTGCTGCAAGTCCAATACAGCAGCGGCTGCTTTTTTGCCTGCTTCAACCCCGGGCTGGTGATAGGCATTGACATTCACCAAGGAACCGTAAAAACCTACGGCTCTTTCGTAGAGGGCGATTAATGCTCCTACTGTCCGAGGGTTGACTTGGGGAATTGTGACAGTAATGGAATCTCGGTGATTTTCGTACAAAGCTTGTCGAGTTCCCTGCAACAAACCCGACAAATAATCTCCTGAAGTGACGCCAGTTTCTACTTCTGGGGAAATGCCTTGCCTGTCTTGCAAAACTTCGATAAATGTTAGGAAGAAATTCGCCACGCCGTCTCGCAGTTGCTGGACGTAGGCGTGTTGGTCGGTGGTGCCTTTGTTGCCATAAACTGCGATTCCTTGATGAACTGTGTTGCCGTCTAAATCTTCCTGTTTGCCGATCGATTCCATGACTAATTGCTGCAAGTACCGGCTGAACAATAGCAGTGAATCTTTATACGGCAAAACTACCATATCTTTTTCGCCACGTCCGTTGCAAGCAAAATACCAGGACATTGCTAACAAGGCGGCGGGATTATGTTTGATTTCGGTGGTTCTGGTAGCTTCGTCCATGACTTTAGCGCCGTCGAGCATCGCCCGAATGTCGATGCCTTGCAAAGCTGCTGGCAAAAGTCCGACTGCTGACAATTCGGAAGTGCGTCCTCCCACCCAATCTGCCATTGGAAAAGTGGTAATCCAGCCTTCGGATTTGGCTAATTTGTCTAGTTGGCTGTCAACTCCGGTGATGGCAATTGCTTGTTTGGCAAAATCCAGTTTTTCGGCGGCGAAGGCTTTTTGAACTTCGATCATCCCGTTGCGGGGTTCGGGGGTGCCGCCGGATTTGGAGATAGTAATTACTAAGGTGCTGGCGAGTTTGTCTTTGATTTTGTTAAGGATGCGATCGATCCCGGCGGGATCTGTGTTGTCGATAAAATGTATTGCTAGGGGCGGAATGTCTGGGGATAAAGCTTCGGCGACAAATTGGGGGCCGAGGGCCGAACCACCGATGCCGATCGAAATTATGTCGGTAAATTGCGGAGCAAAGGGCGGTTTAATATCGCGGTTTTGAATTTTTTTGACAAATGCTTCGACTTGTGATATGCCTTCGACTATTTCTTGTTTTAATTCTGGAGTTGGAGCTAAATCAGGGTTTCGCAGCCAGTAGTGGCCCACCATGCGGTTTTCGTCGGGATTGGCTATCGCACCTGCTTCTAAAGCTGCCATGTCTTTGAAAGCTTTGTCAAATTTGGGCTTCATTGTGGCGACGAAAGCGTCGTCGAATCCCATGCGACTGATATCGAGGTAAAGTCCCAATCCAGAGTGATAGTAAAGCCAGTCTTGATAGCGTTGCCAGAGTGCTGTGGCATCCATAGGAATTCTCTACAATTTTTTTAATGTTCGATCGGCGTCGTCAGGAATCCACCAATTGTAGTTTAAAACGATCTGATGTACGGCTTTTGCAGAATCCCAATAAATTTAAGCATTAATCGTCTGAAGGCAGCCGGTTCTGAAGGCAAGCAGAGCATTCGGCACGATTAAACAAGAAAAATATGACTTGGGCAACACTCTTAGTAGGTAGATCCCCCATTAATGGCCACACCCCATAGATAGAGCGAAGAGGCACAGAGATTTAACTGTGGTCGGCGTTGGCGTTTGGGTTCTGGTTTCACAATATTCAAATTCGGGCGATCGGGATGTGTAAAATAGGCATCGCGGTCAGGTTAAATATACTTTTAGCTGCCACTCAATAATCGGCTAAAAATATAATTAACAACTGTCAAGTATCGCAAGTGTAGTATAATATACAGATATTAGAATTAAAGTGCGATCGACTATGCTTACTCTATCTCCCGAATTAAAAGAAAGGTTAGCAACTCCGCTCAAAATCGGCGATTTTGAAGTTAAAAGTCGCGTCCTGCAATCGCCCTTATCCGGCGTTACCGATTTGGTATTTCGCCGCCTGGTGCGCCGCTACGCGCCAGATTCGATGATGTACACGGAAATGGTGAACGCTACGGGTTTGCACTACGTGAAGCAACTGCCGAGAATTATGGAAGTTGACCCGAACGAGCGCCCGATTAGCATTCAATTGTTTGACTGCCGGCCGGATTTCTTGGCAGAAGCGGCGCAGAAAGCAGTGGCAGAAGGAGCGGATACAGTTGATATTAATATGGGCTGTCCGGTTAACAAAATTACTAAAAACGGCGGCGGTTCTTCCCTGCTGCGAGATCCTGAAACAGCCGAGGCAATTGTGCGGGCTGTTGTGGAAGCAGTAGATGTTCCTGTCACGGTTAAAACTCGGATTGGTTGGACTGACAAAGAAATTAATATTTTGGAATTTGCGAAGCGGATGGAAGATGCGGGAGCAAAAATGATTACCGTGCACGGCCGCACTCGATCGCAAGGTTACACCGGTCCGGCAAAATGGGAGTGGATTCGCCGAGTGAAAGAAGTTTTATCGATTCCAGTTATTGCTAACGGGGATATTTTTTCAGTGGAAGCAGCGATGCGATGTCTGGAAGAAACCGGCGCTGATGGAGTGATGTGTTCGCGGGGAACTTTGGGCTATCCTTTTTTGGTAGGAGAAGTTGATTATTTCTTGAAAACTGGTGTAGAAAAGATAGCTCCGACACCAATTGAACGTCTCGAATGTGCTAAGGAACATTTGCGGGCTTTGTGGGAATATAAAGGTGAAAGCGGTGTTTGCCAAGCGCGCAAGCACTTAACCTGGTATGCTAAGGGTTTCCCCGGCGCTGGGGAATTGCGGGGTGTGTTGGCTGTGGTAGAAACGGTTGAACAAGGTTGCGATTCGATCGATCGCGCGATCGAGCAATTGCCCGCATAAACCTTAGCCGCAGATGTCAGCTAGGGATTACAGAAACAAAATTTACCTCTGCGGGCTAAGATTTAAGACACAGTTAAAAATTTGTGTGTGGGGGAAAGCATGGATTCCTTAAAAGGGCGAGATTTATTAAGTCTGGCAGATTTAAGCATTGACGAATTAAATTATTTGCTAGATCTAGCAGCCAGTTTAAAATCGGGAATGGTCAAGCTGAAACGCAATAAAGTTCTCGGCTTGTTATTTTCCAAAGCTTCAACGCGAACGCGGGTAAGTTTTACGGTGGCAATGTATAAATTGGGAGGGCAAGTGATTGACCTTAATCCCAACGTTACACAAGTCAGCCGCGGCGAACCTTTGGTAGATACAGCCAGGGTTTTAGACAGATATTTAGACATTTTGGCGATTCGGACTTTCGAGCAAAAGGACTTAGCAACTTTTGCTAAATATGCGAAAATCCCTGTGATTAATGCGCTGACAGATGACGAACACCCATGTCAAGTGCTGGCGGATTTGATGACAGTAAAAGAGTGTTTTGGGAAGTTGGAAGGGGTGACTTTGACTTACTTGGGCGATGGCAATAATATGGCTAATTCGCTGATGTTGGGCTGTGCAATGACGGGAATGAATGTAAGAATTGCTTGCCCTCAAGATTTCCAGCCGAATGCTGAGATAGTGGAAAAAGCTAAGAATATTGCTCAGGGAAAAACAGAAGTTACTGTGACTGCTGATGCGGAAGCTGCTGCTAAAAATGCTCAAGTGATTTATACTGATGTTTGGGCGAGTATGGGACAGGAAGAGGAAGCAAAAAGCAGGATTCCTTTGTTTGAACCCTATCAGGTAAATGAACAATTGCTGAAGTTAGCAGATAAGAATGCAATTGTATTGCACTGTTTGCCTGCACACCGGGATGAAGAGATTACCGATGCAGTGATTGAAGGCAGTCAATCGCGCGTTTGGGATCAGGCAGAAAATCGGATGCACGCTCAGCAAGCTTTGCTGGCTAGTATTCTCGAAAGCGATTAGGAATCAGCTAAAAATTAGTCTGTCGGGGGATGAAATCGACCTGCTCGCTACTTTTTGCAGACCGCTTCCGTTATCATTTCATTTGAACCAGGATTATTGGCAGCCAGCCTGTAATTATCCGTTTCAACCATGATTAATAGCAATCTCTTAAGTAAAAGAAATGAATCACATCACTACGACAGACTTACTCGAAAATCTCAAATGGCGATATGCCACCAAACAGTTCGATCCAGCCAAAACAATTCCTCCAGACATCTGGACAGCTTTAGAAGATGCGTTAGTGTTAACACCATCTTCTTATGGGCTTCAACCTTGGAAATTTCTGATTATTACGAGCTCGGAATTTAAAGAACAGCTCAAACCCCTCTCCTGGAATCAGTCGCAGGTTACTGATTGCTCTCATTATGTGGTGTTCGCGATTAAAAAGCATCTCAGTGCCGAGGATGTCGATCGCTTTATAGCTCGCACTGTCGAGCTGCGGGGCGGGACTGTAGAGGCAATGGCAGGATATCGGAGTCTAATCGTCAGTGACTTGGTTGATGGTGGCCGCAGTTTTAATATTAATGACTGGTCAACGCGCCAAACTTATATTGCACTGGGCAACTTTATGACCAGTGCTGCATTGCTTGGTGTTGACACCTGTCCAATGGAAGGAATTGAACCTGTCAATTACGATCGCGTGTTGGGTCTTTCTGCAAAAGGCTTTACTACCGTCGTAGCTTGTGCGGCTGGCTATCGCTCTGAAGCAGATAAGTATGCTTCACTCGCAAAAGTAAGATTCCCTAAGTCAGAAATCTTAGAAACTTTATAGAACCCATTTGGTATCTTCTGGAGCGAACTATATGGTTTTGAGGGTATCGTTTTACCAGAGGATTTAATACCAGAGTCAGGACTTTAAACTAACAGGCATCAAACCAGATACAACCTAGATACCTCAAAGGCTTGTGAGACAACAAAAAGATCCTAAATGGGTTCTATAAACCCGGGATACGCTGTAAGTCGATCGCAATAGTGCACCCCGGCGCACCCTAAAAAGATATTAAGAGGCTCCGAAATTCACTTTTGTTACGTCGCCGGCGACAACATTAACTGTTTGTTGAATCTGACTACCGTCAACTTTCAACTGATAAGTTCCCGGAGAAAGCTCGATCGCCCCAAACCATCCTTTACCATCCGCGCGCAGTTGGCGCACCTTGCCCGCAGCATCGATCGACTGCAATGTCAAGCTCGCACCGTCGCAAGTTCGAGCGCACCGCTGCAAATTTCCGGCGATCGCACCTGTAGTCGGCCGCGACTTCCAAGGCATATCGGGAACCGCTGCTGCTGTCGCCCACACAGGCTGAGTTTCATAGGTTTTGCCCGTCGCAGCATCAACGTATTGACTCGGCTGCGACAGCGCGGTATAGAACAAATCGTTGCTTTGGGGTACGTATTTCCAAGGCTGGCGGGGCAAATCACCGCTACCGCCCGATCGCAGTTCCACATTCGTGTACACGTTGCTGCTAGCGTAGGAATAGAGCACCGTACCTGCGACGTGATTTCCTTTCGCAGACGGCTGTTCGGCGCGACGAATCTGGCCTAGAGTGTCTTCGATGTAGTTGAGGTAATTGCCGGGGCCGATCGCAATTTGGCGGTTGTACTGGTGGTCTTTGGCGTACTCGATCCAGTTGTCATAAGCGAGTTTTTGCGATCGTTTGTACTCGCGCTGGTAAGTCATCGGCATCGCCATGTCTACAATCCCTTCTTCCAGCCAAGCGCGCCAATCCTGCAATACTTCTTTGTAAGGCTGCGTTTGATACCACCCTGCATCGTTTTGCGGGCCGTCCCCCCAGGCGATCGTGGCGGCGGTAATTTTAACGCGCGGTTTAATCGCAAGGCTTTCTACATAAAGCTTCCGGACTAAATTTGTCACCTGTTCGCGCCGCCACTGCATCCACGCGGGATCGGTGGGTGCGGGTTTGCCCGATCGACCTGTTTGCTGATTAAAACGGGCGATCGCAGTCGGATTGTAGCCCCAAGTCGGCCCGCCGTAGCGCACATAATCCAACTGTACGCCGTCCACATCGTAGCGCTTGAGCAAGTCCAAATAGACGGAAACGGTATAATCTAGGGCGTCTGGATGGCCGGGATCGAGGAAACCGGGTGATTCGCCGCTCGAAGTCAGCATCGCCCAATTGTTGATTCCCGGCGCATTGGGCCCGTGTTGTTGCCAAACGTGACCGGCGGGAAGTTTGGTGCCCGAAACCACCGGCAGCGTCACCATCCAAGCGTGTACTTCAATGCCTGCGGCGTGGGCTTTGTCAATCAAATCTTGCAGTGGATCGAAACCCGCAGGAACGTTGGGATCGAGGGTGCGGGGTTCGATCGCACTCGTGTAAAAAGCATCGCCGCGGCGGCGGACTTGGGCGACGATCGCGTTGGCATTGGCCCGCTGCGCGTCTGCGATCAATTTTGTGACTTCTTGAGGAGTTTTAAAGCCGGGGTTGAAGGCGTCCACCCAGAAGGCGCGAAAATCGGCGGTTTGGGTTTGTGGGGGCATAGTTGCGATCGCCCCGGATGGGAAGTTGGAGAACCAACCAGGAGTCAGCAGAAAACTAATTGTTAAGCCAATCAGGAACAAGCTTGACAAAAAGAATGTTTTGGTATTTCGCATCAGAAATGTGTGAGAGAGCGTTTAACAGTCCTTTACAGACTTTTGGTTTGAGCGTCCGCTTGACATTTTCGCACAATCATACATTAATTGGGCAGATCGGTAAAATAGGTATTGCAAAACACACGCTTGCAGAAAAAGTCGATCGGGTCTCTTACACCCTTCTCTGTATAAAATTATCTGCTTCTTTCTGCTTCTTTCTTCTTCCTTCGTGTCCTTCGCGTCTTCGCGGTTCAATAATACTAATCCTATTTTGGCGAAAATACACTAAAAGTGCGATCGGCAGCATCACCTAATTTTCTGGATACTTTCTTGAACTGTGAAGGATACGGAGAATTTCTACGTTTTCTTCTTTTACTCGATAGATGATGAGATAAGAGGTATTGGAAATGACAAGTTCTCTAGTAGCTTCTACGCGACCAACTCGACCCATAAAAAGAAATTCTGCGAGTTGACCTACAGCACTCTGAATCCTTAAAATTAATTGCCTTGCTGCCTCTGGATCGTCTTTAACAATATATGCGTGAGCCTGTTCTAGATTTCGCAAAGATTGTCGCAGCCACTTAATTTTCATTGGTCAATTTGACAAAAACTGCTTGGACTTCATCATCGCTGGCAAAGTCTCCAGCTTCGGCCTCGGCAACGCCTTTGTTAATCTCATCGAGCAGCCATTGATAATTTTCTAGGTAAGAAGCGATCGCTTCGTTCAAAACATAAGTTAAATCGCGATCTGTGACAGTAGCGATCGCCTTCAGCGCCTCTTTTTTTTCGCTATCAAGGAGAAATGTAAAATTTTCTTGACTCATGGCTGCCCTTTGCTGTTATGGGAAGAGAGTAAACTGGTACTATGATAGCGTATAGATTCCTATTTTGGCGAAAATAAACTGAACTTGCGATCCTCTTCTAGGGCTTCGCTAACGCACTTTTTGAACAAATGATAGTACCCCACTTTCAAACCCTAGCCCTTCCGGGTAACAGCTACTCAACAGCAAGCAATTTACTCGATCGAGTAGATGGCTGGCGCCAAGAAGCAACCCGAAAGTTGCAGCAAAGCCAGAGAGGAGAAAAAGGACAATTTTTAACACCTTCCTCAGTCGCAAGTTTGATGGCGGGAATGTTTGAATTTAACTGTCCTGATATATCGCTTTTAGATGCCGGGGCTGGTATTGGTTCGCTGTTAGCAGCCGTTGTTTGCGAACTTTGCCAGCGCCCAAACAAACCGCACAGCCTCCACGTTACAGCTTATGAAATTGACCTTATTTTGATTGAATACCTCAAGCAAACTTTAGAATTATGCAGTATTGAATGTCAGCATTTTGGGATATCTTTTACCTCTGAGGTTCGCGAAATAGATTTTATTCAAGACAGCGCCGATATGTTGCAGCCCCATCTATTTACACAACCAGTAAAACGGGAATTTACCCATGCAATTATCAATCCTCCCTATGCCAAAATAAACGCTAAATCCCAAGCCCGAACCTTGCTGCGTTCTATAGGACTAGAAACCAGCAATCTCTACGCTGGCTTCACAGTTGCTGCTGCTCACATGCTCAAACCAAACGGTGAATTAGTATCGATTACTCCCCGCAGCTTTTGCAACGGTTTATACTTTCGAGATTTCCGCAAAGTATTCCTTCAAATGATGGCTTTACGCCAAGTACACATCTTTGAATCCCGACAGTTGCCATTTCGCGATGATGCGGTGCTGCAAGAAACTATTATTGTGCGCGCCACCAAACAAATAGAACAGCCAGATACTGTACTAATTACCTCAAGCAGCAGCGCGGGCGACGACCTGGTTTTGTCTCACCAACTGCCCTATACCGCCCTAATTAATCCCCAAGACTCCGAGCAATTTATTCGGATTCTACCGGATTCTGTCAGCCAGAAAGTAGTCGAGCAAATGGCTCAATTTACTTGTACCCTAGAGGAATTAGGCTTAACAGTTTCCACCGGAAAAGTTGTAGATTTTCGTGTTCGCTCTGACTTGCGGCTAAAACCTGAAAAGGGTACAGTTCCGCTGATTTATCCCGCACACTTCTCGGCTGGCGGTGTTGAATATCCCACCGCAACGAGAAAGCATCAAGCTTTAGTTGTCACGGAAAAAACTGCTGCACTCCTCGTACCTAACGAACATTATGTTTTGAGCAAGCGCTTCTCCTCAAAGGAAGAGAAAAAGCGAATTGTTGCAGTTGTCTGGGATGCCAATAAAATTAATAGTTCTAGCGTTGGTTTTGAGAACCATTTGAATTACTTTCACCAACAGAGACGCGGATTAGACCTCACCCTGGCGGGGGGATTGGCCGTTTATCTAAATTCGAGTTTGGTAGATGCGTTTTTCCGACTGTTCAACGGACACACTCAAGTTAATGCTACGGATTTACGCACTTTGAAGTATCCTAATGTAGAGCAATTACTTTTACTTGGCGCTCAAATAACAGAAATATTTCCTACACAGCGGGAGATTGATAAACTTGTCGAGACACAACTGCTTAACGATCCCAATCCGTTAGAAAATAGCCCGACGACAATCAAGAACCGTATTGATGAATCTCTAGAAATCCTTGCAGCGCTGGGTTTTCCAAAAGGTCAGCTTAACGAACGTTCCGCCTTAACCCTTCTGGCTTTGCTTGACCTTAAGCCAAAGGAAGCTTGGGAATCGGCAAAATCTCCTATTCGGGGCATCACACCAATTATGGAATTTATGGAGGAGGAGTACAGTAAAAAATATGCACCAAATACGCGGGAAACTGTGCGCCGCCAAACGGTGCATCAGTTTCTAGATGCAGGTTTAATTGTTGTTAATCCTGACAGTCCCGAACGTCCGGTGAATAGTCCAAAAACCGCATATCAGATAGAAGAAAGTGCTTTGGAATTGCTGCGAACTTATGACACTTCTGAGTGGGACAAGAATCTTCGCGCTTACCTCGTTCATTTTAACGGAGAAAATCTTTTGCAAGCTAATTCAAAAAATAAAAATTGTTTTGAGTCTGAAGGATGCTAAAATGCACTATTTATATGGCAGCCGCTGGCATCGGAATGGCATATACTGTGATGCCAGGGGTTGAATTGACCGGAATTGTCGATCGCACTCAGTAAATCAAATAAGTAACTAGGTAAAATATCTCTGCAATGGAAAAAAAGCATAACGCTGGATTGTGGGTATCAGTATTATACTTCGCTCAAGGTCTCCCTTACACCGTCGTTAATTTAATGTCGGTGATTTTTTTGAAAGGTATGGGAACCAGCAACGAATTGATCGGATTGACAAGTCTTTTGTCTTTTCCTTGGGTTTTAAAAGGTTTGTGGGGGCCCGTTGTTGATTTGTATTCCACGAAACGCAAATGGATTTTAACAACCGAAATCATTTGTGCTTTCCTGTTTGCTTTCCTGGCTTTTGGCGTATTAACGCCCGCACCGATTATTATATCGCTTGTTATCTTTACCGCGATCGCCTTTGTGTCAGCTACTCACGACATCGCCATTGACGGATTTTATTTAAACACTCTAAATAAAGACCAACAAGCACTATTTGTCGGGGTTCGCAACACGGCTTATAGAGGTGCTGTCATTGCCGGTAGCGGTTTATTGGTGTTCTTAGCGGGGAAACTGGCCGAAAACCATTTAGTCACTGGAAATACAGGCGACACCAAAATATATCAAAACATTCCGCTGTCACTTTTCGGTTCGGATTTTAGCGTGTCGGCGCTTAACTACGGATGGGCGACAGCCTTTGGCATTTGTGCGATTATGTTTGTGCTGATATATCTTTTTCAGCGGTGGTATCTTCCCTATCCTCGCAATTACGCTCTGGAATCCGACACCCCCCAACGAACAACCAGCTTTATCGAAGCATTCAAAACTTATTTTCAGCAAGATAAAATAGGTTGGATTGTGGCTTACGTCTTGATTTTTCGCTTGGGCGATGCCTTGACTTTTAAAATGGCTCCTCCATTTTTAATGGATAAAGTTGAGAAAGGAGGATTAGCAGTTTCTACGTCGGATATGGGCTTATTATCCGGTACTTTAGGGGTAATGTTTCTGTTAATAGGAGGGTTACTGGGCGGCTATTTGATTGCCAAACAAGGATTGAAAAAATGGATGTGGCCGACGGCTATTCTGCAAAATTCAACTAACGTGCTGTATTGGCTATTGGCAATCAATCAACCGGGGATTGAATGGGCTTATGCCGTAAATTCGATCGAGCAATTTACATACGGACTTGGCGTAGCTGCCTATACAGTGTTCTTGATGCGGACTGTCCGCCCTGAATACGAAGCATCTCACTATGCAATTACAACGGCTTTTATGGCCGCAGGAGTGCTGATTCCGGGCGTTTTCAGCGGCTACTTGCAGGCGAGTCTCGGTTATCAAAATTATTTTTTGATGAGCGCGCTGGCTGTGATTCCCGGTATGCTGACGATTTTCTTTCTGCCCCTAGAAGATGAGAAAAAATTAGCATCCATGCCCAGACCTGGACTGGACGATTTCGATTAAGATCAAGTGCGATCGCTATAACTATAATATTCGGGCGGGTCGGGTTTACCAATGTCTGCACTACTTTTGGAGATTTCGGTCAACCCCTCCCTAGAGGAATATGGATGTTTGTAATCATGGAATGAGTATAAATCAATACGCTTGGGCTAGCGCTTTCCGACGAATTTCATTTCACGCATTTATGAGAGTCCCAGACTTGTTAAAGGAAATCAGATTATTCTTATCCCAAGCGTATTGGAGTATAAATTATGTGCGGTTGCGTTCATAAAATAAGGACACAACAATGTTGTGTCCCTACCGAAATCTGTATTGCCAGCCCCGAACTAAATCGCAATAAAATCACTAGCTGTTAGCGGACTACTTGGAATGCCAGGAATACTGGCAAGAACTTCGCCGTTACTGGCAATTTCGATCGTCGTTATAAAATCGCCTGCAGTAACTCTCACTTGGTTGAAGGTCAAACCTCCGCTCAAACCGATTAAATCTTCACCCTTTTGAAAGTCTACAAGTGTATCTGTACCGGCACCTACTCCTAACACCAATACGTCGCGTCCAGCGCCGCCAATCAAGAGATCCGCACCCGCTCCGCCAATGAGCGTATCGTCTCCTTCTCCCCCGTTCAAATTGTCATCTCCTTTGCCACCTAATAGCCGATCGTTGCCGCTGCCACCGCTGATAATATCGTTGCCTTTGTTGCCACTGAGAGTGTCGTTGCCCCCATTGCCAGTGATAATATCGTCCCCTCCAAAACCTGATGCTGTATTGTTGGTATCGTCGCCGACTAAATTATTAATTTGGGATGGATCTAGAGCAGTTTGCATTGCTGCAACATTTGCTAAAAATGAGGCTCCCGGAGTGGTTCTTAATTGCTCTAAACTGCTGCGAGATTCCAGCGAGGTTGCCAAGTCGGGCAGTGTAAAGTCTACGCCAGCTAACAGCTCTAAATAATCGGAATCCGTGAAGGTGAAATCAGGGCGGCTCAACTCGTCTACAGAGATTTCTTTCTGAGTCAATCCGGGAGGTGGAGAAGTTAACAAACCGCTTTGCGTGTGCTTGTCCAAGACAAGTAGCGGGTTGATAACCGGGTTAGTAAATGTTTGAAGAACTACTTTTCCGGGGAGAAAAGCTTCTCCTCCCAAACTAACAAAATCCCCCTCAACTACGTAGTGAGTTACATTTTTTCCGGCACCGACTTTCTGCTTGAATGTATTGACGGTGCTCTGATCAACTCCGGGAGAATTGAAGGTGACAACATCTCCGATCGCAGATGTGAATTCAGTGGCGGCTAGTTGCGTTATGGCGCCGCCCAAGCTGTGTCCCAGAAGGTCTGGTGGCAAGCGGCTGGGGTTTTTGGTTGTATCTTGACTGATTTGGGTCAGCCAATTTCCTAATGCTTGTTTGTTGGCTTCAAATTGGTTAAAACCGGTGCCGCGCGGGTCTCCGTTAGCAAGATCATCTACGGGCGAGTCGGTGCCGCGAAATACTAAAACTGGCGGTTTGTCTGAGGTGGTGGAAATTAAGCCGATCGCGTGAAATCCAGTTCCGGGATCGTCAAAGGTGCGATCGATTTGGTAGCCAGCAGTACTCAAGCCTGTTTGAACTAAAGTTTGAAACTGGGGCTGGTCATCTATGTAAGCAAGTTGCTTGGCTATAGTTTCGTAAGCGGCGGGGGAGGAGGGCATATTTTTTTATTTCCTGTCGTTTGAGGGGGAATTAGTTTTTAAGCTACTTAACTAAGTTTACTATAAACTTCGTTTATTGACCATATTAATTGGTCATTTTTATTGGTTTTTTAGTGGCAAATTGATAGAGATTTTTTAATACAAAAAAACTCTCGCTACAAAACCAAGGCAGATTTTGCGCCACCAAAAATACCAATTTTGAGCACCCTAAAGCTATACAAAATCTACCCGCGTAATATCGCTGGCAACTACGCCTCTGAGAGTAGCAAGAATTTCCCCAGTAACCGGGATAGTAATTAAAGCTCCGTCAACACCTTGAGTTACTATAATTTGAGGAAAAGTTAGACCCCTCGACAGTGTAATTAAATCTTCACTATCTTGAAAATCTAAAATCACATCTGCTCCGCCGCCGGATTCCAATACAAAGCGATCGCGCCCCGCACCACCAATTAAAAAATCGTTACCAAACTCGCCGGAAACCAAATCGTTTCCGTCGCCACCTTCCAAATAATCGTTATCTCTGCCGCCGTACAAGAAATCGTCGCCATCACCACCGATGATGCTGTCATTACCTCGATTGCCTCTGAGAGTATCGTTACCGCCGTTGCCGATAACTGTATCCTCTCCAGGGCCCCCCGTAGCAGTATTGCTACGAGCGTCGCCTGATAAATAATTCGGTTGTAAGGGAGCTAAACCGTATTGCATTTCTCTGATCAACTGCACAAAAGAAAATTCTGGTGCTGTTCTCAAACTCTCTGCACCGCCTCTGGTTCTGATGGCGACTGACACATTGGGCAGGGCGAAATTCATCGCAGCGATAAACTCGTTAAAATCTGAGTCGTTGTTATAAGCAAATTCGGGACTGTTTAATTGTTCTACGGAAATTTGCCTCTGCAAAAAACCCACGGGCGGAGTAGTTAACAAATTTTCAGTTCGATGTTTTGCCAAAACAGTTAAGGGATTAATACTCGGATCTGTAAAACTTTGGATAAATACTTTACCCGGAATAAATGCTTCACCAAACAAGCTGACGAAATCTCCGCTGACAATGTAGTGAGTGACATTTTTGTTGCCGACTCTGCCGAGATTTCTCCGAAAACTGGTGAATGTATTCGCGGAGACTCCCGGAGAGTTGAAAGTAAAGATATCTCCGGTCAGAGATGTGTATTCGGTTGCTACAATTTGAGCGACTGCTCCGCCCCAACTGTGTCCGATGACATCTGGCAATAATTTGCTGGGGTTTTTACCAGTATTTTGACCGATTTCTGTGAGCCAATTTTTGATATTATCTTTGTTCTTTTCAAATTCAGGTAAACCAATGTCCCGCGAGTCGGAAAAAATAGCGTCGCCGTCGATGAAGTCTGTACCTTTAAATACGAGGGCGGGCGGGTTTTCGGGATTGGATGAACCGAATCCGATCGCATAAAAGTTTGTTTCTGGGTCGTCGAATATGCGATCGATATAGTAGCCATTAGTATCTAGGAAAGTCGAAACTTCATTTTGCGCGCTCGGCTTTTGATTCAAAAAAACAATTGATTTAGCTAGAGCTTCATAAACAGCAGGCGAGGAACTCATAATATTATATTTTCTGTTTGTTGGTATTTGCGAGCGCTCAGGCTTGAGCTAATTGTCCAATGGCAGCAATTATAGCTGACAAGATTTGTATGGTACACTTGATAATATCAACTCAAGAATTAAGTTTTTACGGTTATGGGTATCATTCGTCAATACATTGCTCCATTAATAGCGGTATTAGTATTTTTCGCGGCTCTGGTAGCAGTCAGTGCTCGCATCTTTTTGCCTGGTGACATGGCTGCCCCGGCACCGATTGAGGAAGCGATCCCTCAAAAGCAAGCGGCAATAGTCAATCCAATGTTCTTGGGGCTAAATTATTCCGCTTTTCGTGTCCGCTGAGCTGAGGTCTGCTCAACTAATACCGGGTTACTGGCTGCGATCGGGATCGGGACTCGATCGGGCAAAACTGGTAAAGTTTATGCACCGGACTTACCAAGAGCTTTACCCGGATGGGGAATTGGGACATTTGGCTCAAACTGTCGAGCAGTATTTTTCTAACCAGACGCCGGTTTGGTGGGTAGAGTGCCAGAAAAACAGCCAGGAAGAGGCAGAAATTTTGCCGGCGCTTCCCTCGCAGTATCTCAATCCCCAATCTCAGGCGCAAAATCTCCAATCGGTTGTCGGATGTTTGTGGTTGGGAAATGCGATCGACCAAACCACCGGAGAACGCTACGCTCACATTTTTTTGCTGTACGTAGCACCGGAACATCGCCGTCTAGGAGTCGGTGCAGCTTTAGTTATTTATGCTGAGAATTGGGCGCGGGAAAGAGGCGATCGGCAAATTGGTTTGCAAGTATTTCTGAGCAATCAGCCGGCGGTGAATCTCTATCAAAAATTAGGCTATCAAAGTCATTCCGTCTCGATGCTCAAGTCTCTTTGAAAAATAAATTCTACTGGTTTGGAATCAGGGCTAAAGTCCTGATTCATCCAAATTATGAGGACTGAATTCCTCACTACCAACTTAAGTAAAAGCAGAGATATTCGTTTGTAGTAACTTATATGTTGCACCATTCTCAATTAGCCTTTTATGAACAGGCTTTTGGGCCTGTTCCACAAAAGATAAATTTTATTCTTGTGGAACAGGCCGGAAAGCCTGTTGCTCACAATGGTGCAATATCGTGGGCACCCTACAATTATTGACTGGTGACTGGTGACTGCTGACTGAGTTGCTTAGGAGCATCCTCTGTGCGGTAAAGTTTTTTTATGAACAATAACGACTACTCCAACGCCCTTGATACTGACACGGAACTGGAAAGCCCTTTGGATCAATTTGACGAATCCGAACCCCCGCTGCCAGATCCAGAGGAAATGCTGCCTTTGCTGGAATCCCCGGAACCTCAGCACCGGATGATTGCGGCGCGGGCTTTTTGCGAACTGCAGGACGATCGAGCAATTTCCCATTTAATTAATTTATTGAGAGACGGTTGCCCCTTGGTGCGAGTGAGCGCGGCTTATGCGTTGGGGCGAAATCCGAGCCCCGATGCTGTGGAACCGCTGATTGTTCAGCTTAACCGCGACTGGAACGGTTACGTTCGCAAAGGGGTAGTTTGGGCCTTGGGAAATTGCAGCGATCACCGCGCTTTGCCATCTTTAATTGATGCTCTGAAAACTGATATTTCGGCGGTGCGTTTGTGGGCGGCGAGTTCTCTGGGTCAAATGGCAAAAGTTGGTTACTATGTGGTGATTGCGGCGATTCCGCCGTTGATTGAAGCGCTGCGGGGAGATGCTGTGTCTGCTGTGCGAAGTAATTCCGCTTGGGCGATCGGGCAACTGGCGCGAGAATTGCCGAATAATATAGTGTACGCTGGGGCGATCGACGGTTTGATTGAAGCTTTAGAAGAAGATGAAGATATGGGCGTCAGGGAAGATGCTAAATCTTCGCTATTGCGAGTCGGCGATCCGCGCGGATTGCAGCTTATTGAAGATTTAGAAATGGAAGGAATTTTGTGATATAATTATCACATTAAAATACCATTTACTAATTATCAATTATGAATTTCATCAACCCTAAGACAGATTTTGGCTTCAAAAAAATCTTTGCTTCGCCCCAGAGCAAAGAAGTTTTGATTAGCTTCCTAAATGCCATGCTCTACAACGCAGAGCCGACAATTACAGACTTAGAAATCATCGATCCCTACGCCGCACCGAGCATTACTGGGTTAAAAGACACTTACCTGGATGTCAAAGCAAAAATTACGGGCAACAAAACTGTAATTATCGAAATGCAGGTCATCAATGTAGAAGCTTTTACTAAGCGCGTTATATATAATGCAGCAAAAACCTACGCCACTCAACTCAAACGGAGAGAAGGCTACTCAAAATTAAATCCTCTCATCGCTCTCACAATTACGGATTTTATCCTGTTTGAAAATACCGAAAAGTTTCTCTCACATTTTGTCTTTAAAGAAGTCGAAGAAAACTTCGAGTATTATCGGGAAATAGAGTTAGTTTTTGTTGAACTACCAAAGTTTAACAAAAAATTAGAACAAGTTGAAAATCTGATTCAAAGCTGGATTTATTTTATAAAAAATGCTCCTGAACTGGAGGAAATACCGGATAAATTGGCGTCAGTACCCGAAATTCAAACAGCTTTTAACATTGCTAACAGGTCTACCTTAAACCTTGACGAGTTAGCATCATTAGAAAAGCGGGAAATGTTCTTTGAAGACCAACGCGGTGCCGTTATTAAGGGGATGCAAGAAGGTCGCCAAGAAGGTCGCCAAGAAGGTCTAATTGAGGGGCAAACAGCATTAATTCTGCGTCAAATCGCGCGGCGCACTGGCGAAATCCCACCAGAAGTTCAAACTCGCATCCAGCAGTTATCTCTCGAACAATTAGATGATTTAGGAGAAATCTTGTTAGATTTTACCAGTCAAGAGGATTTGATAGCTTGGCTGGAATCCGTGTCAGCATGAATTTATAAATTTTGCACTTCTGATACTAAATCCGGCTTTAATACCCCCTTCATTCTTGATTCGCCGCAGGCGGACTGTGTTTGTGTAGTAGCGGTTTCAACCGCCTAGTTCCTTAATCTAATAAGTCAGGTTCCCGACGCACTATCATGTCATAAAGCGGTTGAAAGCTAAACCATCCCATGCGGTGAGACCCTACTTGCTGCTGTGTTAAACGCGCACATTCTGGCTTGATGAGAATTGGTTTTCCTGCTGCTTCGGCCATTAACTGCGCTTGACAAGAACGTTCCATTGCAATAAACCACCAAGCCGCTTCATCTACTGTTTGACCTACTGTTAACAGTCCGTGATTTTGTAAAATAATCGCTTTTTTCTCACCTAAAGTTTTGGCGATGCGTTTAGCTTCTTCGATTTCCAAAACAACTCCGGTGTAATCGTCAAATAAAGCTTGGTCTTCATAAAAAGAACAAGCATCTTGCGTCAGCGGGTCAAGCAGGCGGCCCAAACTCGACCAACTTTTGCCGTAGGGAGAATGAGCGTGGGCTGCTGCGATTACGTCGGGGCGGCCGCTGTGCACTTGGGAATGAATGGCAAATGCTGCTTCGTTTACGGGTTTATTTCCTTCCACAACTTCGCCTTTGTGGTTGACTAAAATTAGGTCGCTGACTCGAATTAAACTAAAGTGCATTCCAAAAGAATTGACCCAGAAATGGTCGAGGTGTTCGGGGTCGCGGACGGTGATGTGTCCGGCAATTCCTTCGCTGAATCCGAAGCGGGCAAATAATCGGAATGCGGCGGCTAAACGCTGTTTGCGGTGGCGGCGTTCTTCTTCAACTGAGTTGAATGTTGGGGGTTGAAAAGTGACTTTGGGGATTTTTATTGCAACCATAGATTTGGGAATTGGGAATTGGGCGTTGGGCATGGGGCATTGTTGACTGTTGACTGTTAACCGTTGACGGTTAACCGTTAACTAATGACTACTGACTAATGACTAATGACTACTGACTACTGACTACTGACTTTATCTTCGCTGAGACGCAAGCCTGCGATGTTTTTGCAGTCAAAGGTGCCGTTGTTGCCGGGGCGACGTTCTATTAATTCGATGATTTGTCCGGCGGGGTTTTGCAGAAACCACTGGGTTAATGAGCCGTAGTCTAGAGGACGCTCTGATAGCGGTTTAAAGTTTTTATTTTGCCATATTTTAGCAGCATTCTGCACGTTTTCGACTCGAAGCGCGACGTGGTGAACTGCTTCTAATCCTCTTTCTTGCTGAAAGCGGTTTTTTTGGTCGCCGGCTGCGTGGGGCGCATCTAATACTACTAAGCCGCCCGCTGGCATTAATAAGGTCATTAAATGCAGCCACAAATCGGAGGGAACGTTAATGTTTCCCGAACAAAAGTTGATCGGGAACAAGTCGGGGCCTTCAACTGTTTTGGCGCCGAAAGAGCGCAAAGATGCGGCGTATTTTTCGAGATCGGTGCGGCTGGGAAATGTGATGACAAAGTGGTCGATCGCAACTTGTTCGTCGTACAGGTGTGTTTCAAACGTCCAGGCTGTTAAAAATTCGGGAGTGATAAATTTGAGGTTGAGTTCCAGCAAGCCATTTTTTTCGATGAAAGGTGAGTCAAGATGGCCCTCAAGGTTGCGATCGAACTTTAGGGTTTGTAGATTCAAGTTTTTCATCTGTATTCGCCGATGTTAACTCCGCAAAACTGCGAATTGTGTCTACAAGCTGAAGTTGAAACACATTTGGTGCGCCTTAATTCAAAAATAACACAAAAGTTAATATTGGTAAGCCGATCGCGCGATCGCCACTCCCAAACCTTTATATAGCAAGTATCCCGCAATCTAAAATCTAAAATCTAAAATCTAAAATCGGATGGTTTGCCGATCGCGTTTCCGGCCAACCACGCCGTAGTCCAAGCACTTTGGAAGTTGAAACCGCCCGTCACGCCGTCGATATCCAAGATTTCGCCCGCAAAGAAAAGTCCGGGACAGCGGCGGCTTTCCATTGTCTTAAAATCGACTTCTTTGAGGTTGACACCGCCGCAGGTGACGAATTCTTCTTTAAATGCGCCTTTTCCGGCAATCTGATATTCGCCTTGAACGAGTTCTTGCAGGAGGCGATCGAGGGTTTTGTTAGATAAGTCGGCCCAGCGTTTTTGTTCATCAATCCCGATCGAACTTGTCAAACGTTCCCAGAGGCGGCGCGGCATCGGAAACGGACAGCTAGAAACAATCAATCGGTGCGACAACTGCGACTTAACTGCTAGCAGTTGCTGCCGCAAAACTTCCGCATTGTACTGGGGAAGCCAATTAATCAGCACAGAGGTTTTATAATGGCGATCGTGCAAAAATCTCGCACCCCAAGCCGAAAGTTTGAGTACAGCAGGCCCGCTTAAACCCCAGTGAGTAATTAGCAAAGGCCCGCTTTGTTCTAATTTAGCTCCCGGCAATTTCACCTTAGCATTAGGAACAGAAATTCCCGCTAAATCTTTGATTCTGCTATCGGAAATATTAAAAGTAAATAGAGAAGGAACGGGCAGTTCTACAGTATTACCCAACTCTTTTGCCCACTTATAACCCGATGGATTGCTGCCTGTAGCGAGAAGAATGCGATCGCACTTAAAACTCTCCCCCGACTTTAACTCAATTTCAAACCTAGGGGCGGTATCCCCCTGTTCGCCCTCTGCGGTGTTGCCCGTTAATTTCTTTACTGAAACTACTGCATCGCCAGTGCGAATTTTTACGCCTGCATCCTCAGCAGCCCGAATCAAACAGTTAACAATTGTCCCCGAATCGTCTGTGATGGGAAACATTCGCCCGTCTTCTTCTGTTTTCAATTTCACACCGTGACCTGCAAACCATTCTACAGTATCGCGCGGTTGAAATCGAGTAAAAGCACCGCGCAGAGCTTTCCCTCCTCTGGGGTAATTCTGCACTAAAACACCGGGGTCAAAACAGGCGTGAGTCACATTGCAGCGCCCGCCGCCAGAGATGCGAACTTTTGCCAGGAGTTGCCGGCCAGCTTCTAGTAAAGTGACGCGGGCCTGGGGGTAGGTTTTGGCACAGGTAATTGCACTAAAAAAACCAGCAGCACCGCCGCCAATGATTGTAATTTTGAGGATTTGATCGGACAAATTTTTTCTCGCTTATTCTGGTTCAAAATCGGATTTTGCCGCCCCGCAAGTGGGACAAACCCAATCGTCGGGGATATCTTCAAAGGGTGTACCGGGATCTATGCCTCCGTCGGGGTCGCCTACTTCTGGATCATAGACGTAATTGCAAACTGTACAAACGTATTTTTGCATTTGCTTAACTCAATTTTATATTGCAAGCCTATAGATTGTACTTGACAACGCAACTTAGTGCAATACCACTTTCAAAAAGTAATGCGGCTTTCGGCAATTCGGAAATTATTAAAAATTTAGTTTTTCAAAATTATAAAATATAAAATTTAATTAAGTCTTGCACAAATCTAAAATCTAAAATCGTCAAAGCCTCCAGAACCGCAGTTCTAGAGGCTTGATTGTATTTTTTATTAGTTGGCTGCGATGGGAAGACTAGACTTTTGCTAAAGGCTTAGTCCAAACGCCGTTTTCATCTTCTTCGTACTGCTGGTGAATGGCGTTCCAAGCCGTGTGTTCGGCTTGTATCGAGTCGTTGCTTTCATCAAATGCGGCGTTGTAGGATTCCATAAAGGTTTTTTGAGCAGCTTCCGACAGGTGCGATCGCACTTCTGGAGATAAGTCTGCCTGACTATTGCAGCGACCTTTGACGGCGCGCGGCAGCGTCATTTCGCTAATAGCTATCTCTTCGCCACCTGCACTTTCTAGCAAGAGTTGAAATTCGCCCGATTTATCTGCGGGAACTTCTGCCATCACGAGAAATTCGCCTGCTTCAACGCGGGTTTGATAGATAGTTGCTTTGTCTTCGGGCATTCCCAAAGCGACCAAAGCGGAAACTAAACCCGCACCCGCCGAACCTGCGATCGCCCCGCTAGCTGCACCCAACAGTACCGCACCCAGCGGGCCCGCCGATACTACTGCACCGACAAAGGGAATAAACAGCACGCCGACGCCTGTTAGCAAACCCAAAAAAGAACCGAATAAGGAACCAAAAATCGCCCCGCTTCGGAGACCGCCTAATATCACATCTTTTTTAGTAATAAAGCCGGCAATTTTAGTTTTAGATTGAAAGTTTTTTCCCATTACTGAGATGTGGTCGCGGGAAACTCCGCGATCTAGCAACCGCCGAATTACGCCGTCTAATTGTTCTTCTTCCTTAAATACGGCTGAAACTGTGCGTTCGGCTAAGTATTCCTCGGTCATTGTTCCTCCTTGATCGTTTCTCGATTAGTTATGCTGGTTTTTAGTATAGGAGGACGCTGTAGGGCGATCGCATCAACCGCGAGATAGAGGTCGATGCGATCGGATATAGTTTGAGGCTCTATCAAAAGAGTTAAAGTTGTTTTTAAGTGCGATTGCTCATCTATTATTCGAGATAGTTATTAAGATAATATATTTTTTTAATCTGGCTATCTTATTCTATTTTAAAGACTTGAGTTTTATCGTAACTTCCGATAGCAAGCGCTTTCCATCAGCTTTTTTTGCTGCTAGATTTGCCTCAATTTTGTCTGGCTTCGCCTAATATTAGGCTAGTAGACCATAAATTTGCGAACGAGTCAAATGCGGTTTTTAATTAATGATTTTTTCTGGAGTCAGCCCAGCATTAAAATCAATAGCAATATTTTTTACGGTAATTCGGGTTGTGGCAATGGGGGGCGCCAGTCGCAAGTTCCTGGCGTGCGGACAATTAGCCTTCCAATATCAATGCCAGTTGTCATATTTACCTCGATTGAGTTAACTTTATCCTATAGTAACGCAGCTTCATTTCTACCCGATCGCACTTTCGCAACATTAACCAATGCCATTAGCACCCCTGTTTCCTGTCGTTCATCCCATCCTCAAATCTGCTTTTCCCAGATGTCTGTGGACGGGAGATATCAACAGCCGAGAAATTGCTCTCACATTTGACGACGGGCCGCACCGTCAGCACACACCTCAACTTTTAAAAGTTTTAGATAAATACGACATCAAAGCTAGTTTTTTCTGGCTAGGTTTTTGCGTGGATCGGCATCCAGAAACGGCTAAAGAAGTGTACGATCGCGGACACTGGATCGGTCTCCACGGCTATCAGCATATATCGTTTCCAAAACTAAAAACCCACGAACTCAAACAAAGTTTAGAAGACACGCAGAAAGCAATTGCCAAAGCTTGCGATTTAGACCCAAAATTAATCCTGGACGTGAGGCCACCCAATGGCATTTTTACGCCGCGAACATTAGAGTTATTGCAACAGTGGGAATATCGCCCCGTAATGTGGAGTGTCGTCCCGGAAGATTGGGTGCGGCCGGGGGTGAGGAAAGTTATTAGTCGCATCGTGCAGCAAACTGAAAACGGATCAATTATTGTACTCCACGACGGCTATTGCGGCGGCGAAGATGTTGCAGCTTCTGCTGATAAAATAATTCCATTGCTTTTGTATAAAGGTTACAAATTTGTGACAGTCGATCGACTGTGGGAACAGGCTAACATTCAAATAACAGGAAATTAAATCCATGAAAAAAAGACAGTTTATTGCATCTCTTTGTTTGGTAAGTGCCGGATGGGCGATCGAGCTTTCTCCTGCTTCCCTAAGTGCTGAAACTCCACTTCTAGTGCAGCAGCCAGCCCCTGGCGTATCCGCACCTGCCGCCAACTCCAAAACCCCACAAGTGGAACTGCTAAATCCGGGAGTGGAACCACGACAGGAACTGCGTTTAAAACCAGCTATTGATGTCAAAGAAACAACTGTGATGACCGTAAAAATGGATATGGAAATATCCGCATCCGGTCGGTCTTCGCCTGGGGCTAAAATTCCAGTATCGATGATGACTTTCGAGACAAAAGTCACTAAAATCGATCCCAACGGCGATATTCACTACGAGTTTGCTTATACTAACTCAGATATCGCTGGCGATACTGGAAATATGCCGCCAGCCGTCCGAGATGCCATGCGTTCCGCACTCAAAAGCATGGTGGGAGTGAAAGGCTCTTTCATCATGGACAATCGCGGTTTTCATAAAGGAGGCGACATTATTTTGCCCGAAGGAGCTGACAACAACCTCAAACAAATGGTTCGACAAATGTCTAAATCTCTAGAACAACTAGCCTCGCCGCTGCCTGCCGAAGCAGTCGGAAAAGGAGCCAAATGGCGCGTTTCTTCTTCCTCTGATTTCAGTGGCATGAATGTGAATGAAATTGCTACCTATGAATTGGATAGCTGGCAAGATGGGGTTGTGTCTCTGAATGTAAGTATAGAGCAGCAAGCCAACCCCCAAAATCTTACCTCTCCCCAACTGCCTGCTGGAACTACCCTAACCCTAAAATCTTTTAGTTCTCAGGGTCGGGGAGCAGCCACAATGCGCTTGGATAGATTAAATCCTTTTCGCTCTACTGTGTCTATTAGTTCAAATAGCGAAATGAGTGGTAAAAATGCTGGCAGTTCTGAAGAATTAACAATCACAACAAAAATGGCGATGGAGATGACTTTAGAGTCGAAGTAAGCTTTATTATAGGAACTCGAAAAATTAGGGACACGGCAGTGCCGTGTCCTTGGTCGTCGGTAAATTTTTAATAAATGGTATTAAATCTGGTTAATATAGCTGATATTATATAAACAAAGTTTTCCAAAGTTTTGAACAACAATTTGTAAGTAGAGGAGTCTGTTCTATGATTCGATCGCACAGACGGCAAGCTATTATCGGTTTAGTGGTAGCCCTAGTGATAATCATCGGGAATTTAATGTTTCCGGGTCTGAATGTAACGCCGGCATTTGCTCAAGCTAAATTTAAGGATGTTAACAACCATTGGGCCCAAGCTTGTATTGAGGAGTTAGCAGAGAAAAAAATTATCAGTGGCTACTACGAAGACGGCAGTTTTCGCCCGAATCGCCCCGTCAGCCGCGCTGAGTTTGCGGCGATGGTTCGCATGGCTTTTCCCGATGCCAAAACCGTCCGCGCTCCGATCGACTTTGCAGATATTCCTACAAATTACTGGGGTTTTAAAGCAATTCGAGAAGCTTATCAGACGGGTTTTATGTCTGGATACAGTGGCAGTATCTTTAACCCGACTTTGAATATTACCCGCTGGCAGGCTTTGGTAGCTTTAACCAGCGGCTTGAAATATACACCTACGGGCTCGGCGGCTGAGATTTTGGATGCGACTTTTGAGGATGCGCCGCAAATTCCCGAACTAGCCAGAAGTGCGATCGCCGCCGCCACAGAAAAACAACTGGTGGTGAATTATCCGGCTGTTAAACAGCTAGAACCTACTCGGAATGCTACTCGCGCCGAAGTCGCAAGTTTTTTCTGTCAGGCGATCGCCAAACCCGGCCAAACTGCCTTAGTTCCTACCCAATATATCGCCCAAATTCCCCCGAATATTGGCCCGCCGAGAACAACAGAAACCTCGGAATCGGGGAAAGTTCGGGCGGAAGTTTCTTTCCTAAAAGAAGCAGAAAATGCTAAAAATCTCCGCATCAGAATTATCCGCGACGGTAAAACTTTATTAGAAGAACCAGTGCTAATTCCGACTCGTTCTCTAGTAGATAATCCCGACAAAAAAACCAGCGAAGAAATATCAGAAGGACGTTTTTTATCGCTGCGAATCCGTGATTTAGACGGGGACAAAGAACCGGAAGTGCTGGCAGATTTAGTCTCAACCAAAAGCGGTGTCCGCTGCTGCAATTATTCGTTTATTTACCGCTACGATTCGGGCGCTAACAAATACACTCATATCAAGCATTTCTGGGGCAATGTGAGTTACGAAATTGTCGATTTGGGCAAAAATGATATCCCCGAGTTTAAAAGTCAGGACGGCAGATTTTCCGAGGCTTTTACAAATTACGCTGATTCTCGCTTTCCGCTGCAAATTTGGCAGTACCGCCCAGGTAAAATGCAAGATGTTAGCAAACAGTATCCGGTAGAAGTATACACGAATTCTGCTGAGCTTTGGCTAGAATCTAACAAGCGTCTGAGTGAAAATGCGGAGGTGAAAGGGGTGTTGGCGGCCTTCATGGCGAACAAGTATGTCATGGGCCAGGAGGCGGAAGGTTGGCAGTTATTGGAGAGGGTTTATCAAGGACGCGATCGCACTCAATTCTTTGGGAAGTTGCGGGAGTTTTTGGTGAACACGGGTTATGCCAGTAAGTAGACTTCGAGGTTTTTAACCGCAGATGAACCCGGAGAAACGCTGATAATATCTGTAGATACTGTCTTGACCTGTCAAGGGGGAGCAAGTAAATAATTGGGGTCGAAAGGCTTTTGGGACTTTAAAATACCAAAAGCCAAATGCACCAATTTCCGCATCAAAGCACCAATTACCTGCATTTTGACCTTCCCACGACCCAATAATCGGTCACTCATAGCTTTCAACAAAGGGTTATAACGCATCGCCACTACCGCTGGCATATACAAAGCTTTTCGCAGTCGGACATTACCCGTACAAGACAAACGAGTTTTGCCCTTAACCGAAGTCCCAGAAGTACGTTCGCGGGCGTGTTAAACCAGCATAGGCTGCTAATTGACGAGCATTATCGTAATCAGAAACATCGCCAATTTCAGCTAATAATATAGAAGCTGTTAAATCTCCAATGCCAGGAATTGAATTCAACAGCTCGCGCTGTTGTTTTAAGTGTGGGTGTTGGTCAAAATGGTCACTAATCAGTTTTTTGATTAGTTGTTGTTGCTGTTTTAGATAGTCCAAATGTTCCTGGGTAAGGGCAGCAACTGTTGGCGTAGCTGTCTCCAAACGGTTTTGTTCGCTCGTCATCAT
>NZ_JAUPTE010000048.1:0-48891 GCF_036701705.1 Microcoleus sp. w1-18aA5
ACGTCTTAAGTTTAACTCCAATCAGGCAACTTAATGTTTTGTTACATAGATTGGTTTTTTCCCGCCTATCTACTTACTTAGCTTTTTTTAGCGACAAGTGTAGCAGACAGCGGGATTACTGATTCCGTGTTTATTCTAGCAGTATAAGTGACTTGTGCGCCTTGTATTCCTTTTAAATCTTCAACTCGTTTTTGAATTTCGGAGACTCCAGCAGTTTTTAATCCACTTAAAAATGCTTGGTCATGATAAACTTCTTCGGAAAACGAAACTTCGTCACTTTTAGAAAGATTTTGAATCCTGGCAGCTTTGTTGACTGTGGAGCCAAAATAGTCGATCGAATTATTGAGATTTACGAGCAAAGCCGTACCTCGGTGAATACCAATTCTGACTTGAATCCACTCTGCTTGTTGGCGAGTTGAATTGTATTTCCTGAAACTAGCCACAGCATCGGTGGCTGTCATAATTGCTTGTTCGTTGCTGATAAAAGAAGCCATGACGGCATCGCCGATGGTTTTAATTACTTTTCCGCCAAATTTCTCGATCGACTCAAAGAAAATTTCAAAATGATCGCGGACAATATTGTAAGCTTTGGTATCTCCCAGTGTTTCGTACATTCTGGTAGAACCGGTAATATCAGTAAACATAATAGTAATCGCCCGAATCTTGACTCGCTCTCTTTCCGATATTACTTGATCGCCAAACAAACGCTTATAATCCGGGTGATGAAGCAGTTGCATTCCTGACAGCCGCAGGGGCAGTTGTTCTAATGTCAGTTCATCGGGCAATTGATCTGAATGCAAAATCAGCCCGGACAAATTGTGTTCGGTATTAGTTAATTCAAGCTTAACTTTTCCCGGACGCACGGCGAGCTCTTTTTTGTCAAAATCTGGGCCGGCTAACTGCTGGAGTTTAATTTCTTGTATGGCTTCTGTTTCTTCGCCTTCAACCTTTAAAATCCCTTTAGCTAAAGTTAGGGGACAGCAGTAGCGGTATCTACCTTCTTCTAAGGTGACAATCTCTGATTCGGTGCAGTATAAAGGCGTTACCAGTTGCAGTTTGCTCTGGAGTACGGGAGGGGGAGCGCAGACGGGCCGCAGTTGCGGGTCTTCGATTTCTTTGTTCAGGGAAAAAGTAACTTCGACGCGATCGAGCAAATCAATTTTAAACTCGCGCTCGCACATCGGGCAAAAAGACATTTCTGATGTGTCTGCCAAATCTTTAAATTCTTCTGTAATCATGTTGCAGTGGGGGCAGTGAATATCCCAGTGCAAGTCGAAGACGCCGGCTTTCACTCCGTGCAGAAATTCGGAAGTAATTTTTTTAACATTCTTGACTGTATCGCCTGCTACGTAGTAAGGATTAATTCTCAATCTCTGCAAAATGTGGGAACCGGTTAACCAGTTTTCGATTTGGTCGATCGTTCCTTTGCTCGAATTGGGACGTTTTTTTAGCTGTTCTAATTTTTCTTTTAATAGTTCGATGTTCATGATCCACTTGCCTTTGAGCGTCAGGGCAAGAAATTTCTAAGTATTATTTTGTGTAATTTGCTTGTCTAGTTTGTTTTTGCCTGACAATGCTGATGAGTTTGCACTTGTGCGGAGGTCCCTGATGTTTGTAAATCTTAACAAATTAGCAGCGTAAAGGCTAGGTTTATTTAGGCAGATTGATCGCGCTGCCACTTTTTTTGATTCAAAGTGCGATCGCTGCATCGGTCTACAGAAATAGGTTAAATCTCGGTAATTAAGAATGGGGAATTGGCAACTGGGAATTGTCAACCACCGAGCAGCGACTAATGACTAATGACTAATGACTAATGACTACTGACTAATGACTAACTCAAAAAAAAAGAGGGAAAATTCCCTCTTTTAATCACACTAACTGTGATGTTATTCTTCTGTCGCAGGAGGGATTTCTTCCTCTACATCTAATACTGCTTCGGGTGCTGCTTCGGGTGCTGCTTCGGGTGCTGCTTCGGGTGCTGCTTCGGGTGCTGCTTCGGGTGCTGCTTCGGGTGCTACTTCCGGCAGATCCTCTTCCATTGCTGAGGGTACATCTTCGAGTTCGTCGGAGAAGTCATCAGCATCAGTTGAGTCTACAGGAATGTCTATGCCTGCTTTAGCTTGCTTTTGAGCCAGCATTTTCTCGCGGAACTTAGCTGCCATTTCCTCAGCTTTTTCGTATACCAATTCGCGATTTTTGACCATCGCGCCCGGTTCCGGTTCCAACTGCTTGGTGGAGAGAGAAATCCGGCCCCTCTCGGCATCCAAGTCAATGATCATCACTTTCACTTCGTCGTTGACATTGAAAACGCTATGAGGCGTATCGATGTGATCGTGCGAAATTTCCGAGATGTGCAGCAAGCCGCTGACGCCGCCGATGTCGATAAAGGCACCGTAAGGCTTGATACCGCGTACTGTACCGATGACGACTTCCCCAACTTCGAGGCGGTTCATCTTGCGCTCAACTAAGGCGCGACGATGACTCAACACGAGGCGGTTGCGGTCTTCGTCTACCTCTAAGAATTTTAATGGTAATTCTTCGGCGACTAATTCTTCCTTCGGTTTGCGGGTACTGATGTGAGAACCGGGAATAAAGCCTCGCAAGCCTTCTATTCTCACGAGTGCGCCGCCGCGGTTGGTGGCAAATACTTGCGATCGTACTGTGGCATCTTCTGCTTGCAGTTGTCGCACTCTTTCCCACGCCCGCATATACTCGATGCGCCGGATGGACAGGGTTAATTGTCCGTCTTCATTTTCATCGGTGAGGATGAAAAATTCTCTGGTTTCGTTTGATTGCAATACCTCTTCAGGGCTTTCCACTCGATTGATGGACATTTCCTGAATGGGAATGTACGCTGCTGTTTTAGCACCGATATCAATCAGAGCGCCCCTGGGTTCTATACTAAAAACTGTACCCGCTACTACATCGCCCGGGCTAAAGTGATAGTCATATTTATCAAGTAGGGCTGCAAAATCTTCGTGAGTAAAGCCGATGTCTTTGACTGTGGTTTTGAGATTGACCATGCGAATAGTTTCCTAGGATTTCTCTCCTTCATGTTTTTCGTTTGTGCCGGCAGATATTAGAGATTTTGGTGAAAAAGCGATTAACTTTTTTCAAAATCTTTTACTAAAGTCAGTTTTCGCTAACTTTTGCCGGGTGCAACTGCACACCAGCGCTTGCCATTACTGTTACTCCATACTCTGTGTTAAAACGTTGCATCTTAACATTCCGAGTCAAGTAGACTATTTTGACACTCTCAGGTATAAATAAACTGAGATTCTTCATTCAACGAGCCGACTTGCTGGCGACAGGATTACTCCAGTCTAAGTAGAGGTCGGTTTCTCCAGAAGCGTAAATTTCGGTATGCCCTACCGTATTTAATTAGTCACCGATCTTTAGTTAGGTTTTGTTCAAATGCGAGCTTTCCTAAACTGCAACACCGTTAGGTGTGACTACGCACTCAACTAATCCAGTTAAGTTTTTACGTTGTCTAGTTATACTCTATTTTAGACCGATGACGATCATATCACACCCAGGACTCTTACTGAGAAAAAAGAACACTCGATCGAATGAGAGTCCCTTGAGTCGCTATTCCTCCCGGCCTTCCTCGCGACACGGTTTTCAATCTCCCAGAATATATCGATAAATTAATTTAAGCGAGCTTAGCTGGGAGTAGCGCAGGATGCTGGGCTTTCTCGATCGACTGCTTCGGAATCCGGCAAATCTGCGTCAAAATTTGTCTTTGTTTCTGTATCTTCAGCTTCGTTGAGGGGATTCTGAAGGTGATTTAGGGTATCTACAAAATCTCGGATGCCTCGAAATTGACGATATACGGAGGCAAAACGGACATAAGCGACTTCGCTGAGCGGCCGCAGGTGCAACAGCACCAGTTCCCCTATTTCTGAACTGGCGATCTCTCGGAGCGATCGACCTTGGAGTTGGGCCTCAATTTCTTCTGCCAGAGTTTCGAGATGCCCCGAAGACAAACCGGTTTTTTCGCAGGCCCGAATCAATCCCCTAACTAATTTTGACCTGTCAAAAGATTCGCGCTTGCCGTCCCGCTTGATCACCGTAATCGGCACAAATTCTATGCGTTCGTAAGTTGTGAAGCGGTGCTGGCAGTTCAAACACTCACGCCGCCGACGGATGCTTTGACCTGATTCGGCTGAACGCGATTCTAAAACGCGACTATTTGTGTGTTGGCAGGAGGAACAGCGCATGATTGCTGATTTTAAAAGGCATGGCCAGCAAATGGCCATTCATCTAACCGCCTGGGGTCTGATGAATGGCTGGACTAGAAAAAATCACTTAGCACACAGCGGTGAAATAGTCCCGCACCAAATTAGATCACTATGATGCGGGCTAACCGCAGTCCGGTTCAAGATATTTTGGACTTGCTGGAGGCGTATAGCTAATTATTTGCCAATCCGGGGAGGTTCCCGAAAGGCGATCGCAAAAAATAGTACGCCTATGGCTAAAGCCAGAATCAAAATGTAAGCAACGCTTTCCATGTTAAATTTTCCCTATCTTCCCTTGCCGTATTATCTTATCTTAATTGTTGGTTTTATTATTAACTAAAAAAACCCGGTTTCTTGAAGAAACCGGGTTTTTTTACACCGGGGATGTTTCCCGGCTAGCCAGAGGCTGGCAAAATTTAGAGAGGTTCTTCTCTTCTGGTGGTCACGTCGCCCAGTTTTTGGAACAGGCCCCACTCGACTTGTTCTTCCAAGTCAGCCTCAACTCCAGCAAACACGTCGCGGAAAATAGTCCGAGAACCGTGCCAGATATGGCCGAAGAAGAACAGCAAAGCAAAGCAAACGTGTCCGAAAGTGAACCAACCGCGAGTCGAAGTGCGGAACACCCCGTCAGAGTTCAAGGTTTCGCGATCGAACTCAAATACTTCACCCTTTTGAGCAGCGCGAGCAAACTTCTTAACATCTAGAGGATTATTAAAGGTTTGACCGTTAAGTTCGCCGCCGTAGAAGCTGACGGTAACTCCGCTTTGTTCAAAGCTGTATTTTGATTCAGCACGGCGGAAGGGGATGTCAGCGCGAACGACCCCATCTTTGTCCGTCAAAATTACTGGGAAAGTTTCAAAGAAGTTGGGGAGGCGGCGAACCGACAATACCCGACCTTCGCTGTCAGTAAATACTGGATGGCCCAGCCAGCTTTTCGCAATACCGTCGCCATTGACCATCGCGCCGGCCCGGAACAAACCGCCTTTAGCAGGAGAGTTGCCCACGTAGTCGTAGAAAGCCAATTTTTCAGGAATTTGTTCGTAAGCTTCTTGGAAGCCTTGACCACCGGCCAAGCTAGCTTGAGCTCTGCGATCGATTTCTTGTTGGAAATAGCCGCTGTCCCACTGATAGCGAGTCGGGCCAAAAAGTTCGATCGGAGTAGCAGCAGAACCGTACCACATCGTACCCGCAACCACAAAGGCTGCGAAGAAAACGGCAGCGATACTGCTAGAAAGTACAGTTTCGATATTTCCCATCCGCAGGGCTTTGTAAAGACGTTCCGGCGGCCGCACTGTCAAGTGGAACAAACCGGCAATTACGCCGACTACGCCCGCTGCAATGTGGTGAGCCACGATGCCACCCGGATTATACGGGTCAAAGCCTTCAGGGCCCCAAGCAGGTGCCACTGGCTGGACGTGACCGGTCAGGCCGTAGGGGTCGGAAACCCACATTCCCGGGCCAAAAAGTCCCGAAAGGTGAAATGCGCCGAAGCCAAAGCAGAGCAAGCCGGAGAGGAACAGGTGAATGCCAAACATTTTTGGCAAGTCGAGGGCTGGTTCACCGGTGCGAGGGTCTCTGAAAAGTTCTAAGTCCCAAAATACCCAGTGCCAAACCGCTGCTAAGAACAGCAGGCCCGAAAGGATGATGTGAGCGACAGCGACGCCTTCAAAGGACCAGAAGCCCGGATCGACGTTACCTTCGCCAGTGATGCTCCAACCACCCCAAGAACCCGTAACTCCCAAGCGAGTCATGAAGGGCAACACGAACATCCCTTGACGCCACATTGGGTTCAGAACTGGGTCTGTGGGATCAAAAACTGCTAGTTCATAAAGGGCCATTGAGCCGGCCCAACCTGCCACGAGGGCAGTGTGCATTAAGTGTACAGAAATCAATCGGCCTGGGTCATTTAAGACGACTGTGTGTACGCGATACCAGGGTAGTCCCATTGACTGCGGTTCTCCAAGGTGTAAGTGATGATGTCTATTTTTACGGAAAAATCAGATTCTTAATCCCCAGCAGTTACCTGCAGGGTTTAAACTCTGCCTTTTGCCGACTGCCATCTACCTTCAAAGGTGGAGGCATAAAAATGAAAGTTATTTAAAGAAGTGTATCGAGTGTTAGAACCGATTGCAATATGTTGAGCATTACATTAGTTGCGGGTTGCCCATTTCGCAGCGGGCGGCGATCGTCCCGAGGCGTTCGAGGACTTGCTCGGCATCGATCAGTCTGGTGAGGGTGACGTTGCCGATATTTTTGGCGGGATCGGCAGGATCGGGACGGACTGCTGGTTGGACTTCTACCATGAGTACGGCGTCTTCTACGCGGTAGAGCCACATTTTTTCGTTGCGATCGGAAAGACAGAGGTTGAGCTGTTGGATGTCCGGCGCCCGCCTCCAGGCGGCGTGACTCCACTCGCCGCCCACGCCCCAAACGCGCCCAACTTTCCAGCCGTCGGATAAGAAGAAGTATTTCACTTGTGTACGCTTGTTGAGATTTTTTTGTCTAACATAGCGCAAAACTGCAATAGTACGGAATGATTGAACCGCGAAGGCGCGAAGGGTGCGAAGGAAGAGTAGAGAAGATGTAGGTAATCTGCAAGCTGTTGGGTAAATCTACAGCATTGTCAGATAAGTTTCGGTCTGGTCGATCGGTAAAACTTCCAATCTTAGATTTTTCAAGTCGAGTGGAATTCCTAGTATTTCGAGAAGGAATACTCCTCACAGCGCCTCGCTTGGGTCAGAAAGTTCTAAACATTCAAATGTATATTGTGGTACTAACAAGGTTGTGGTACTTTTGCTGTTTTGGTCGCTGGCTGTCGATCGCATAATCTTAATCTCAATTAATATGCCCCAATTATGAGCGTTCGATATTTGACCAAACCTTTTACTATACTATATAATGGTATTAAATGACAGGTGCCCCGAACTGCACGGGGAGGTATGGTACGGTTGAGATACCGTGCGCCTGTCAGAGACAAGGTGCCCCGAACTGCACGGGGAGGTATGGTACGGTTGAGATACCGTGCGCCTGTCAACCTGAAACATGATTTTAATGATCATACCATCACTGCCAAAATAACGCCCCGCCAAGGCGTAGAGAGTTATTTTAAGCCCCTCTTAAAAGAGGGTTAAGCTCTCAATAAGGGCGAAATCCACGACTATAAATAGTCGTGGATTCGCATTTAAACTTACCCTTCATTTTAGCGGTCTTCAAAGTGGATTTTATGCTGGAGAATAGGAATTTTCAACAACTACATTTTCGGCTCAAGTAGATGGAAGGCTTCCTCCAATTCAGTATGACCACTGGCTGTCCCTGCTTCCTTTGAATAACGATCTATCAAGTACACCACATAATCTGCTAGCTGCAAACCAGTGTAAAATTCTGAGAAGCCAAACAAAGGTAGTTCCACAAAGTTAGAATATTTTTTTTGTGACTTCCAATCTCGATACACTCTGATCAATCTCCCATCCTGAATACTGGTATGCTGAGTTGAGCGCGAATCCATAAGTAATATTCCAGTTTCGCTAGATTGCTTTAGATAAGCATCTAGCTGCTCTAATAATTGATTGAAAGTTAAGCGATACAAACCAGTTTCATCTTTAATATATTCGCTGGTTTCGCGCAATCTTTTTTTGTTGGCTTGAACAGCGAATATATTGCTAGGTAACTGACTGATAGTTTCTGAAACTTTCTTGAACGCTTGAAGACGGAATTCCCTTGGAAAATTCTTAAATGAACCCACACCTTGCCAAATATCCCGCCCCTTAAGTTCCCAGTCTTCAGGTTCCTTCCCACTAAATAGCTCCTTTTTAAGTGCTGAAAATTCTCTATCCATTTGTGACCAGTGCTGGACATGGATAGCAAAGCTAGCTAAAAAAAAGAAATTTGTCTCCATATCTTTCCAGCCAGTGCCACCCTCATCAACGTAAAATAAAATGGTCATCTCGCCTTATGGTAACTTTTTGACATAAACGCTACATTATAAGTGTTTTTTAGCTTTTAACTTATACTAGAATAAAGACAAGACTAGAACCCCATCTCTCACCGGCGCTTATATTGATTGCCAACATCCAGGATACAAGCCCCCAGATTAATCCGTAGAGTCACCTCTTCAATTTAAAATCTAAAATCTAAAATCTAAAATCGAATGACCGCACAAACTCCAGTACAATTCCAAGACAGTTTCGACATCATCGTAGTTGGTGGCGGACACTCCGGCTGTGAAGCCGCCCTCGCCACTTCTCGCCTCGGCTGTCGCACCCTTCTCCTCACCCTCAACCTCGACAAAATTGCGTGGCAACCTTGCAATCCTGCTGTCGGTGGCCCGGCTAAAACCCAACTCACTAACGAAGTTGATGCGTTAGGCGGGGAAATTGGCAAAATGGCCGATCGCACCTACCTACAAAAACGCATCCTCAACTCTTCGCGAGGCCCCGCAGTGTGGGCGCTGAGGGCACAAACTGACAAGCGGGAATACGCCGCTGTAATGAATAATATTGTCGAAAACCAAGAGAATTTGACCATCCGGGAAGCGATGGTGACAGACTTAGTTTTGGGAAAAAACGAAGAAGTTATCGGAGTAGAAACATACTTCGGCGTCGCTTTTGAATGCAAAGCAGTAATTCTCACCACAGGCACTTTTTTAGGTGGCACGATTTGGGTAGGCAATAAGTCGATGCCCGCCGGACGTGCGGGAGAATTTGCCGCCGTTGGTTTGACGGAAACTCTCAACCGTTTGGGCTTTGAAACAGGCAGGTTGAAAACTGGAACTCCCGCAAGAGTTGACAAACGTACTCTCGATTACACCAACCTGGAACCGCAGCCGGGAGATGCAGAGGTTCGCTGGTTTAGTTTCGATCCAGAAGTGTGGATCGAACGGGAACAAATGCCTTGTTATTTGACTCGAACTACACCAGCTACTCATCAGTTAATTAGAGACAATTTGCACCTTTCTCCAGTCTACGGTGGCTGGGTTGATGCGAAGGGGCCGCGCTATTGTCCGAGTATTGAAGATAAGATTGTGCGGTTTGCGGATAAGGAAAGTCACCAGATTTTTATTGAACCGGAAGGTAGAGATATTCCTGAACTTTATATCCAAGGTTTTTCGACTGGTTTACCGGAAAATTTGCAATTGCAAATGCTGCGGACTCTTCCGGGTTTGGAAAAGTGCGAGATGATGCGCCCTGCTTATGCTGTGGAGTATGATTATTTGCCGGCAACTCAGTGCTTTCCCACGCTGATGACTAAGAAGATTGAAGGGCTGTTTTGCGCGGGTCAGGTGAACGGTACAACTGGATATGAGGAGGCGGCTGCACAGGGGATTGTGGCGGGGATTAATGCGGCCAGGTTTGCGAAAAATCAGGAGATGATTGTGTTTCCTCGCGAGCAAAGTTATATCGGGACTCTGATAGATGATTTGTGTACGAAGGATTTGCGGGAACCTTACCGGATGTTGACTTCGCGATCGGAATATCGGCTATTATTGCGATCGGACAATGCTGACCAACGCTTGACGCCGCTGGGACGGGAAATTGGTTTGATTGACGATCGCCGCTGGGAGTTATTTGAGCGGAAAAAAGCTAATATTGTGGCAGAGAAGGAACGCTTGTACTCGACGCGGGTGAAAGAGCACGAGGAAGTTGGTAAGGCAATTTTTGCGGGCACTCAACAAGCGATTAAAGGTTCAATTACTCTTGCTGATTTGTTGCGTCGTCCTGGTTTTCATTATGTGGATTTGGAACGCTACAATTTAGGCAATTCTAGTCTGAAGTTGGCTGAGAAAGAGGGTGCGGAAATTGACATTAAATATTCTGGCTATCTGCAAAAACAGCAAAATCAAATTGATGAAATTGTCAGACATGAACGCCGACAATTGCCTGCGGATTTGGATTACATGGCAATTACAACTCTCTCGAAAGAGTCGCGGGAAAAGTTGGCTAAGGTGAAACCGCTGACGATTGGCCAAGCGGCGAGAATTGGCGGGGTGAATCCGGCTGATGTTAATGCTTTGTTGATTTTTCTGGAAGTGCGAAACCGTCAGCAGCCAGCGGGTGTAGGTAAATAATTTAAACTAGAGGTGTCTCAAGGCTTCCTTCAATTTTATGCAATATAGCAATCCTTGCAGGAGTCGTAAACTTTTTACCCCACCCCAACCCTCCCCTTATCAAGGGGAGGGAGTAAGAAATTCACAAATGATGCGATGATTCCTATAGCAGTATGTAAAAGTGTGGCTATTGTGGCACCACTTTTTTGTTTGGCGGCTTTCATATTGATGGATATAGATTCTGGGCTTTGCTGAGTCACGGTATGAATCAACTTTTCGCTTGATGTTACAAAACTCACCCGACTGGGCTTATAAAAATTCCGAAATCTTGAATTTATACCTGTCTTCAGCAACGCCATAAAAAAGGAAAACTGGCAGAATGTCAACTCTAATTGATGAAGTTCTGCCAGTATATTGTAGATATTGATCAATCCTCGAACCAAGTCTGAATTTCGCAAACATCCTGCATAAGAATTAGCGTTCATCGGTGGTTCAAACATCCCCGAAATTCCCACCAGTGTTGCCCCCATCAAAGGCTTAAAAGAACAGCCAGATGCCTTGCTGTACGCTTATATACGCGGTCACTGGTGGTACTGGGAATCCAGCGGAATTTGGTATTGGGCGATCGCACAATCGGCTACATAGTCATTCCCCAACTTCGATAACAAAAGTGGGAGAGTCGGACAGAGGGAGAATTAGGAAAATCTTCCTTTATTCTCCTGACTACTGACTACTGACTGCTGACTACTGACTAATGTGCCCAGAGAATCACACCAGCTTCATAAGGACTGCTGAGATTATTGTGCTTCGGCAAAACGCGCAACGACAAACCTTGCAAACCGCTAGAAGTATAAGTAATGTCAGCCGTATAAAGGCTAGCATTCTGAGAATCTTCTCCCAAATACTCCATCACCACCGGCACGCCACCAATGATATCGCCGTTAGCATCAACCGAGCCTTGATAAAGTTCAACTTGTACGTCTGCAGGCGTCAATCCCATCAGATTAATCCGAGATTTAACAGATATCGACTGATTGACCTTAACTTCTTTATCCTGCGAAATATCAACAGCCTCAATCTTAATATCGTGCCATTTCGCGAGAACGTGCTTCTTCCAGTGAGACAACTCCTTGGCCGGAGCGCAATTATCCGAAGTCATGGTGTGGTAGCGATCGCTCACCGGGAAATATGCCCGTCGCGCGTAATCTTTCACCATCCGAGCAGTATTGAACAAAGGACAATTCAAGCGAATAGAATCCTTCATTTTCTCCGTCCAACCGCGGGGAATGCCATCAGCATCCCGGTTGTAAAACAGCGGTACAACTTCTTTTTCCATTAAGTCGTACAAAGCATTAGCCTCGACCTCATCCTGATACTTAGTATCTTCGTAAAACTCCCCATGTCCGATCGGCCAACCGGTACGAACATAATCAGCCTCATCCCACCATCCGTCAAGAATGCTCAGATTCGGCAAACCATTCATCGAAGCTTTCATCCCGGAAGTACCCGAAGCCTCACGCGGGCGGCGTGGCGTATTCAGCCACACATCGCAGCCAGACACCATCATCCGAGCAACGTTAATGTCGTAGTTCGGTAAAAACACCATCGAGCTCATCGTCTCGTGCTCGCGGATGAAGTGAACGATATCCCGAATCAATTCCTTACCCGGAATATCCATCGGGTGAGCCTTCCCAGCAATCACAAACTGCACCGGGCGATTTTGATCCCGCATGATCCGCATGATTCGATCGACATCGCGCAAAAATAGTGTCGCCCGCTTGTAAGTAGCAAAGCGGCGGGCAAACCCGATCGTCAGCACCTTGGGATTGAGAGCTTCCCGCGCGTGTTCGATTTCCGTTTGGGCCGCACCGCGTTCACGCAAAGTCTTTTGCAGCCACTCCCGCGCGAACACCACCAACTCCGATCGACAGCGTTCGTGATTGCGCCATAGTTCCTCATCAGGAATCGACGAAAGCCTGTCCCAGAGACGATCGTCCTTACCGGTCATTTCCCAGTCCGGGCCAAGGTATCGATCGTACAACTCCTGAGTAGACTTCGCCACACAACTGCGAGCGTGCACCCCGTTGGTAATCGAAGTAATCGGTACTTCTTCCTGGGGCAAACCCGGCCACAAACCCTGAAACATCGGGCGCGACACCACCCCGTGCAAAGCCGCCACCCCGTTGACAAAACTCGACATTTTAATAGCCAAAATTGCCATATTCAGAGGTGCGGACAAATCGCCAGTATTCTCCCGGCCCAATCCTAAAAACTCATCTTGGGACAAGCCAAACATCTTGGGATACTGACCTAAATAGTGCATCACCATATCCGGCTCGAACAAGTCAAACCCAGCAGGTACCGGCGTGTGAGTCGTAAACATACTGCTCGAAACCACCACCTGTTCCGCTTCTACGAAACTCAGGTGATATTCCTCCATCAGCATCCGAATGCGTTCCAAAGCCATGAAAGCCGCGTGGCCTTCATTCATGTGATAAGCCGTAACTGTCAGCCCCAATGCCTTGAGCATTTTCACGCCGCCGATGCCCAGCATGATTTCTTGGTGCATCCGCAGAGTTTTATCACCGCCATACAGTTGGTCGGTAATATCTTGGTCGTAGCGACTATTAGGTTCAATATTTGTATCCATTAGGTACAAAGGAACCGTTCCCACTTGTACCCGCCAAATCCGGGCATACACCTTGCGGCCGGGATAGTCTACCTCAATCCGCAATTCCGAACCGTCGGGATTGCGTTCTGGGTGCAGCGGCATATTGTAGAAATCGTTGAGCGGATAGCGTTCTTGTTGCCAGCCGTCGGCGTTGAGATACTGCGAAAAATAACCTTCTTGGTAGAGTAGGCCGACACCGACTAAGGGCAAGCCCAAATCACTAGCTGATTTGAGGTGGTCGCCTGCGAGCACGCCCAAACCGCCTGAATAGATGGGTAGGGCTTTAACTAAGCCGAATTCCATCGAAAAGTAAGCGTAGCATTCCTGCTGCTCGGTGCCGCGCTGTTTGCGGTACCAGGCGCGATTTTTGAGATAATCGTCTAACTGCTGGGCTGCTCGGTTCATTTGGGCAATGAAGCCTTCGTCTTCTGCCATTTCTTGCAGCCGCTCTTGAGATATGGTTCCGAGCATCAGCACCGGGTTTTGGTTGCTGGAGTCCCACAGGTCTCGATCGAGGCGGCGGAATAGGTCTTTGGTATCGACGTTCCAGTCCCAGTGCAAGTTGTAGGCAAGCTTGCGTAGGGGTTCGAGAATTGTCGGTAGCGACGGGGAAACGTTAAATGTACGAATTGGCTGCATAGACAAAGCCTTTATGTTGGGGTAGCGATATTTTCCTCTGTCTTTAGGTACAAGTCCGTTATTCTGCACACTATTTTAAGTTTTAACCAGTTCATGCACGATGCCATCAAGCAGACGAAACGGAAGCGCAGGTCGTTCGATGTGAGCGAACTAGCCGTTTTCGGCTGCGATAACTGTCGCAAGAAGGCCTCGCCACCAGACCATCACGACTGGACGGCGATCTGTCTTGAGTGCGGCAACGAGTTTTCCTACAGTGGCTGCTCGTGCGACGGCTGTTGCGGCGGGACCTATGCGGGTTTCGGCGGTGGTCGCACGACTTTTTACGTGTAACGTTCGCAGGACTTGCACGCAGCGTTACAACCTCACGCAGTCGTAAGTCGCGACCCAATTAAGCAATTTGCACTTGTCGCAAATGAGAATTTACCAAAAGTTTGCTAGCCTCACCAGCCGAGAGGGCAGGGCTGAAATAGTGGCCCTGAATTTCTTGACAGTGGAGTTCGCGCAAACACTCCAACTGCTCTTTAGTTTCTACTCCTTCGGCTACCACGCTCAAGTTTAAATCTCGCCCCAGGGTCGCTACAGCCTTGGCGATCGCCCGTTCGCAGGGATCAGTAGTCAATCCGCTGACAAAGGATTTATCTATTTTTAGGATATTCAAGGGAAACTTTTTGAGATAATTTAGAGAACAATAACCCGTGCCGAAATCGTCCAGCGCAATTTGCACTCCCATATTCTGCAACTCCCTGAGAACTTTTGTGGTATAATCCACATCTTGCATAGCTGTCGTCTCGGTAATTTCTAACTCTAAATACTTGGGTGCTAAACCGCTTTTTTCCAAGCATTTCGCTACCATTTCTAATAAATTAAATTGCTGGAACTGCCGAGCCGAAACGTTGACTGCTACCCGCAAATCTGGCTGCAAAGCATCCTGCCAAGCTTTATTTTGAGTGCAGGCTGTTTGCAGCACCCATTCCCCAATAGGTACAATGAGTCCGTTCTCTTCGGCGATCGGAATAAATGTAGCGGGAGTAACTAAACCTAATTGTGGATGTTGCCAGCGTAGCAGAGCTTCCATGCCCTGAATTTGCCAAGTAGTGATGTTGACTTTGGGCTGGTAAAAAACCTCAAATTCTCCCTGTTCTAAAGCTTCGTGCAGTCTGTGTTCTATAGTTAGTAAATGGCTGCCGTGGGGATTAAGTGTTGAAGTATATAACTGATAGTTATTTCTTCCCATTTCTTTAGCGTAGTACAAGGCAGCATCGGCATTTTTGACTAATGTTTCGGCATCTTCACCATCATCGGGATAAAGGGCAATGCCGATGCTGCTGCTGACATGAAACGGTTGTCCTTCTAGTTTAAATGCTGGCTTTAAATTGTTGAGTATTCTTTGAGCTGTTTTAACTGCATCTTCTAAGCAATTGATGTCGGGAAGCAGTATGGTAAATTCGTCGCCTCCCCAGCGGGCAACCGTGTCACTCGATCGCAAAGTGTCACTAATGCGTCCGGCAAAACCTTCTAACAGGCGATCGCCCGCAGCGTGACCTAATGTATCATTAATCTTTTTGAACCTGTCCAAGTCTAAAAACATCACAGCAAGCATTTTTTTTGTTTGTTTAGCTTGTTTTAAGGACGCCACCAGCCGCTCGTTAAAAAGTATCCGGTTCGGTAAACCGGTGAGTTGGTCATAAACAGCTTGATAGCGAATAATTTCTTCAGCTTGCTTGCGCTGAGTGATATCCATCATCGTGCCGATCGCCCTGACTGCTTGGCCACTTTCATTGCGGATGATATAGCCGCGATCTAGCACAAAAACATATCCCCCATCTGCACGGTGAAAGCTGTATTCTTCCGACCAACATTGAGCGTCTGAGTTCATTGTTTGGTTGAAGCTTAACATCACTCTTTCCCGTTCTTCGGGATGAATATTTAGCCACCATGATTCTAACTCTATAGTCTGAGTTTCGTTGAGTTTGTATCCAAAAACTTTTTCAAATTCTGCGCTCAACCAATACTCATTTTTTAACAAATCAAAATCCCATACGGCGTCATTTGTCGCCCGCGTCAGCAGGTGAAAACGTTCTTCACTTTTGCGGAGTTTTTCTTCGGATTGCACCCGTTCCGTTACATCCCGAAAGCTGAATACTCGACCAGTAATTTTGCCTCCCGTGCGCTGGGGCAACGAGTAGCGCTCGAAGATTCTGCCATCTGTCAACTCGATGAGATCGTAACTTTCTGCTGCAGGGCGATCGGACAATTCTTTAGCACGGTTGAGAAATATTTCCGGGTATTTTAACTGGTTGATTTCAAAACCCAAAATTTGGTTATTATCTCTCGAATCCACCAGCAAATCTGGCAAATGCCACATTTCGGCAAATTTACGGTTAAAGCTAACAACTTTTCCTTCACTGTCAACCGCCAGAATACCGTCAGCCGTAGATTCAATGGTTGCTTGAAGCAACGAAAGAGATGTTTCTAGTTCTAACTCTGCTAATTTGCGATCGCTGATGTCAAATGCTGTGATTAATATTGAGGCTTTTTTTTCAAATTTTATAATATCTACAGTTGCTTCAATCCAGCGCATTTCTCCAGTTTTCGTGACTATTACTAATTCATATTTAGAGCCTGCAGTTGAGCGCGCATGGCTGGATTTACCCCATTTTTTAACTATTTCTATAAAATCTAGATGAATTAAGTCGTATAAATCCAATGCTAGTAATTCTTCGCGAGTATATCCTGTCAGAGCTTCTGTCTGAGCATTGACATAGCGGAACTGTCTGCGGTGATAGATAAATGCAACAGCATTCACAGTTTCTATCAGTTGGCGAAACTTTTTTTCACTGCGCCGCAAATTTCTTTCAGCCCGCTTGCTATCAGTAATATCTTGTGCTATGTATAACTTGCCGCTGACCTTGCCTTGACTGTCGCGAATAATTGAAATAGAAAGCAGTATAATTATTTTTTTTTGCTGTTTAGAAAGGTAGACTTTTTCCACGTTGTGGACAGAACCTTCGGCTGTTAAACTTCCTAAATCTAACTCCGGGGCTGGTGATTCACTTTTCTTAAAAAGTCCGGCTATTGGTTTGCCTAACAACTCTTTTTTAGAGTATCCCAAAAGTTGACAGGTAGCTTGGTTTAACGACAGGATATGACCGCCGGGGGTAGTCGCAATTATCGAGACGTTCATTTCCTCGCAAATATCCAGGGCATATTCGGCAGTTTGCTGCAAATCTTGGGTCATTTGGGCAATAGTATGCCAGATATCCTGTTCTTTTTTTGGATACAACACTTTTTCTCCTTTTGGTAGCTTGTCATTCTCTGTTTCAGACTTCGGCTTGATTAACCTGATCGTCTTGGATAAGCTATTTACTGTTTTACACCTGATTAATAATGATGAGATTACTACACAAATAAAAATCAGGTAATAAGCGATTGTTTTTAATCTAAAAGTAGCTTCTTTTCTAGGAGTTTCCTGAGATTCTATATAATTGTAATTCGGTAATTTTACTGACTCAATTTGGGATAACTTATCCAAAAATAATGGGGCGCTTGCAGAAGTAAGGGGGCGAGCTGCCGATCGCAAATAGCTATGTTTCTGAGACCGAACCAAAATCCCTGCTACAGGGCGACTGCCAGGTTCATCTCCTAGACTTGTCGGTAATATTTTTGGATTTATGTCACATTCCACACCAAAAACAGCAACCGCGAAATATCCCAACATTAATTGAAAAATTCTTCTCATTGGCTCTATTTCCTAATTTTAAATATCTTTTTAGCAATCATAAATCTCAAAAAGTTTAGCAGAACTTTCTGTACAATAGGAAAACGCAGCCACCCTGAATTTATGTGGATTTGTAAATTAAATTTTACCAAGCTAATAACTTAGCTTTATAACTAATTACAATTTTAATCTTAATTTAAAATGTGTCATCAGCCATTGTGCCACAAATTATCCGCCATTCTGCCTAGACACCGGGTGGAAGCGCGCTAAGATTAGATAATTCCCGCAAGGAGGCGACCGGGATTTGTTATAAAAATAAACAATTAGCTTAAAATCGATGCAGAGGTCCACTAATTGAACCCATGAGTCAGACCATCCCAGAACTCCAAAAAGAAGTCCGCACGCTGCAAGCAGAAGTTACCGCCCTGCAAGAGTGGCGGGAAAAACTTGGCGTACAGCGCTCTGAGTGCCGAGTGGCAGTCAGTTTTCCCAAAAATAATACTCCTGAAGCCATTGCCGAGTTCCACCAGCAAACTGCTGCTTTTGGGGAGCAGTGGTTGCAGCAAATCCAGGAAATTGACCGAGAGACTAAAAATATTGAAAAGCAACTGCAACAAAAACAGGCTTTACTCAATTACAAGCAAGGTGAACTAGAAAAATTGCTGGCAGGAGAACACTGGCAAGAAGTAGAAAACACTGTTCAAACCGGGGAAAAGCGCTTGCAAGCACAAGCTCGCAGAATCAATCAAGTCGCAGCGCAGCTAGAGGTAGAAATTCAAGCTTTGAAAGCACTGTACGATCAACTAAATCCGAGTTATTCCGAGTGGTTTCAACAACCAACTCAAATAGTCAAATTTTCGGCAACAACTATTCCTTATGCTGTTCCAAGCAGCAGCGGTTTGATATTAGAAAATAAGGAGATTGAATGGGAAAAAAATAGTTTTAATTTGTAAATTTTAAAGGTAAATTAGTGATTGGAATGTCGCCGTCGAACCATCTAATAAGCAAGACGGATTCGACGGCAACATTGCAAGGCTTTTTCCTGCTTTTCTAGATAAAAAATACAAAACTGCCTCTGGCGCAGCTAAGTTTAAGATTTTTTAGTTTCTTTTTTTGAAACAGGTTTATTTTCAACTCTGGTGTCAATCTAAAATCTAAAATATAACTGTTCTGGACGCATCAACCGGGTTTTACGAAAAGACTTTGTTGCAGCCCTCGCTTCCGCTAAAACACCCGGTTGATGAAAGCGAGGAGTGCGTAAGCTCGGTCTAAAATCTCAAATAGACTTACTAATGAAACAATTGATTTGGATAGCGCTATTTATTCTGGTTGCGGTGACGGCTGTGGGTTGGCGTTCTGACTCGTTGCAGCGGTTTTCGGGTGTACCCGAATTAGGGATCGATCGCAATATCCACACTTCCCAAAACCCGTCTCCTTTACCGCTTCCTGCTGAAAAAAATACTTTTTTTCAGCCCCAAATTGACCCGTCTCGTTTGTGGAAACACGTCGATAGTTTAGCAGGAGAACGCGAGGAAGAACGAGATCGCTCTTTTACGAGAGATTACATTTCTAAACAACTACAAACATTAGGATTTTCCCCAGATTTGCAGCCGTTCGATCGCGGAATTAACGTCTTCGCTGAGAGAAAAGGCACTGACTCAAACGCGGGTGCAATTTTAGTGGCAGCACACTACGATACTGTACCAAATTCCCCAGGCGCTGACGACAATGCGACGGGAGTTGCAGTAGTTTTAGAAGTAGCAAGATTGCTGGGTTCTCGTCCCACGCCTCGGACATTGCAAGTAGCTTTTTTCGACAGGGAAGAACTCGGACTTTTAGGCAGTTTAGCATTTACAGGTAGCGACGCGCGGTTAAAAAATTTGCAGGGTGCGATCGTCCTAGATATGGTAGGTTATGCCTGCCGCACGCCCGGATGCCAGCAATATCCCGAAGGATTGACAGCGCAACCTTTTCTAGAAGCATCGGGGGTAACATCTCCCGACAAAGGCGAGTTTATCGCTGTGATTGGGGATACGGAACATCCGCTGCTATTGAAAAGTTTTGCGGAGTCTGGAAAAGCCGGTTTGCCGCCGGTGGTGGCGTTGCCTGTTCCCCTGAAAGGGTTGCTGACTCCCGATGTTTTACGCAGCGACCACGCGCCTTTCTGGTATAAAGGAATTGGTGCTGTGTTGGTGACGGATACTGCAAATTTGCGATCGCCCCACTATCACCAATCTAGCGATACATTAGCAACTATCGATCGACCTTTTTTCGCCGGTTCTGCTCAAATTGTTGTCAATGCCGTGGCTAAATTATTGGAATTAGGTAATTAGTAATTGGGAATTGAGCATGGGGAATTGGGAATTGGGGATGGGACATCGGGCATTGGGCATTGGGCATGATGACTGTTATTGATACTGCCAACTGCCAACTGCCAACTAATAACTAATGACTAATGACTAACAAAGAAAGCCTGCAACGGCATTTACTGCAACTAGACAATCGAGGCTACAAAGCCTACAAAGACATTCAAGGTAAGTACGAGTTTTCTGAATTCACATTAATTATTGATTACGTGCAGGGAGATCCGTTTGCTTCTCCCAGTAAATTTAGAGTCATAGTCCCCCCCAACATTGCTCAAATTCCCCGCGAACTTTTCAATTCTCGCAGTCGAGAAATAGCTTTGCGAGATTACCTAACTCGCCAGTTTGACCGAGCAGCGCACAGCATCAGCAGCAAACGTGGTACTGGCAAAAGTGGTATGATTGCAGTGACTCGGTTCGGACAAGAAGTTTTAGAGCGAACTTCGGCATTTATCATTTCCTCAAATACATACGATCTCGAAGATTTAGGAGGAGTTGAACTGCGATTTGCCGTCGGACTTCCAGCGGGCGGACGCAGTATATTAGGGCGACAAGCTGCTGAAATGCTGTGCGAAGATATTCCCCAAATTGTCAGCAATTCTCTCAAATATTCTCACTTAAATGCTGCGGAATGTCGCCGTCACGTTGAAACTGTAGAAGATGCTGACTGGCTGCGACAGCAGTTAGCTGAAAACGGATTAGTTGCGTTTGTTGCTGACGGTTCTATTTTGCCCCGTCGCACTGGTGTTGACAACAGTCCTTTGTTAAATAATGCTGTGGCTTTTCAATCGCCGCCGTCGTTAAAAGTTGAGTTTAATTGTCCGAATCGCGGTTTGATTTCCGGTATGGGTATTCCCGCTGGCATTACTTTGATTGTTGGAGGTGGCTATCACGGCAAATCAACTTTACTCAGGGCGATAGAGTTGGGAGTCTACAACCGAATTCCGGGAGATGGCCGGGAATTTGTGGTGACTAACCCGGCGGCGGTGAAAATTAGAGCGGAAGATGGCCGAAGTGTGGCGGGAGTTGATATTTCGCCTTTTATTAACCACTTGCCGCAAGGTAGAGATACTACACAATTTTATACTGAAAATGCGAGTGGCAGTACGTCGCAAGCTGCTAATATTATTGAGGCTTTGGAAGTGGCGAGAATGCCTGTTTTATTGGTGGATGAGGATACGGCGGCGACGAATTTCATGATTCGCGATCGCAGAATGCAGGAACTCATCGCTAAGGATAAGGAACCGATTACGCCGTTTATTGATAAAGTTAAACATTTGTATGCGGATTATGGCGTATCGACTATTTTAGTCATGGGCGGAAGCGGTGATTATTTTGATGTGGCGGATACTGTGATTGCACTGGAGAATTTTCAAGCATATAATGTGACGGAAAAAGCTAAAGAGATTGCTAAAAATTACTCGATTAGCCGCGCTGCTGAAGGGGGAGAAAATTTTGGTGAGATTACTCAAAGAGTGCCGGTTCCTGCTAGTTTAGATCCGAGTCGGGGAGGGCGAGATGTGCGGGTGAAGGTGCGGGATGTTGATGAATTGGCTTTCGGAACTGAGGATATTGATTTGGGTGCTGTTGAGCAAATTGTGGACAGCGGACAGTTAAGGGCGATCGCTGCGGCAATGGTTTATGCTAAGCAGCAATACATGGACGGAAAACGCACTTTGTCGGAAATCATAGATTTGGTGATGGCAGATATTGACGCGCAGGGGATGGATATTTTATCGCCTTTTCCTGAAGGGGATTTTGCCATGTTTCGACGGTTTGAATTAGCGGCGGCAATTAATCGGCTTCGCAGTTTGTCGGTTGTTGCCAAAATGACTGTTGACTGTTGACTGTTGACTGTTGACTGTTGACGGTTGACGGTTGACAGTTGACAGTTGACAGTTGACAGTTGACAGTTGACTAATGACTAATGACTAATGACTTCCACTTTTTGATATGCTGACAAAAGTGAGTGCAAAAACCGCCATTAAAGTATGACAGGCAATATAGGACAACTGACTGCTTTAAGCGATCGACCGTATATAGTATTAAGCAATCAAGGCGAGGTTTTACAGTTAGAGTTAAAACAGCAGCAGCACGTATTGGGGCGCGATCGCACTCGTGCTGATTTAGTCATTCCGGATGCTTGGCGGGCAGTTTCCGGCGTTCACGGTGTTTTGCGCCAAATTGGGGATAATTACTGGATTTACGACGGTGACGGGCAGCGGCCGAGCACTAATGGCTTATTTGTCGATCGCACTCGCATCACTCCCAATGACGGTTATTGTCTGAAAAACGGCACAGAAATTAAAATCGGTCTCGATCCTCAAAATCAAGTTTTGCTGAGTTATTTTAATCCGCTGGCGAATCAGGTTGCTGTCCCTAGCAAGCAGTCAATTCTTCTTAAGAATCGGTCGGTTTTGTTGGGCCGCGATCCAAACGCTTCGCTGCAATTAGATGCCCCGCTTGTTTCTAGACGCCACGCCACAATCGACCAAGACAGTCGCGGTAATTATATTTTGCGAGACCACAGCGTTAACGGGGTTTTTGTTAACGGTCAGCGAGTGACAAATTCTGTACAGTTGTCCGAGGGAGATGCAATTCGGATCGGCCCGTTTACTCTAACTTACCGCAGCGGTGAGTTGCAGATGCAAGACTCCGGCCATCAAATTCGTTTGGATGCTGACAGTCTGGTGATTCCGAAGCGTTTGGATAACATCACTTTGGCGATCGAACCGGGGCAGTTTGTGGCTTTAGTCGGCGGTAGCGGCGCTGGCAAATCTACTTTAATGCGGACGCTTTTAGGCATCGAAAAAACTACTAACGGCGCTGTGTTTCTCAATGGCGACAACCTGCGCCAAAACTTTAATATTTACCGCAATCAAATCGGTTACGTGCCTCAAGATGATATTGTGCACGCAGATTTGACAGTAGAAGAAGTTTTGAGTTATGCAGCTAAATTGCGCTTACCTCCCGATACAGATGTCAAGCAGGTAGTCGCAAAAACTTTAGAAGATATTGAAATGACTCACCGCCGCAAGGCTTTGGTAAAACAGCTTAGCGGCGGACAGCGGAAGCGGGTCAGTATCGGAGTTGAACTGTTAGCCGATCCGAAACTTTTCTTTTTAGACGAACCGACTTCAGGACTCGATCCGGGTTTGGATAAGAAGATGATGCAACTGCTGCGAAAGTTGGCAAATCAAGGCCGGACGGTGATTCTGGTGACTCACGCGACGGCAAATATCACGATGTGCGATCGAATTGTTTTTATGGGTCGCGGCGGACGCCTTTGTTACTTCGGCCCGCCTAGGGAAGCGCTCGATTTTTTCGATGTCAAAACAAGCGATTTTGCAGACATTTACAACGAATTAGAAACAGGAGAAAACAACGTTCAAAGCTGGGCAGAAAAGTTTAAACAATCTCCCTACTATCAGCGCTATATTGTCAACCACTTCAGCATCGGCAACCCCGGTGGAAAAACACCCTCTGCACCTTCTGTGCCAAAATCTGTATCTTTTGTAAAACAACTCGTTTTGCTCGCCCAGCGCTATTTTAAGCTTATTTCCCGCGACTTAGTTAACTTGAGTTTAGCTCTTTTAACGGCTCCGATCGGCATTAGTTTGCTGCGGCTAGCCGTCAGAGATAAAGACCCATTAATTGGCGCACCGGAGGCAACTTTAGCACCTTTAGCGCTCAGAGTTTTATTTGTATTTACCTGTGCGGCTATTTGGGTAGGACTGGCAACTTCTCTGCAAGAAATTGTTAAAGAATCTGCTATTTATTTGCGAGAACGTTTGGTCAATTTAGGATTATTTGCTTATTTAGGTTCAAAAATTTTTATACTTTCGGGTTTGGCAGTATTGCAAACGCTGTTAATGGTAGGAGTTATCCTGATTGCTTTTAAATCCCCCGAACCGAGTTTGATTTCCTGGGCGATGGGGGCAACTATTACCACATTCCTAACTTTGATGAGCTGCATAAGTCTCGGATTAGTCGTTTCCGCGATTGTTAAAAATAGCTCTCAAGCTAATAGCGCTTTACCTCTCTTATTGCTGCCTCAGATTATTTTTTCGGGAGTTTTGTTTAAGATGGAAGGTGCGGCGAGCAAGTTTTCTTGGCTGATGTTAAGCCGCTGGTCTGTGGGTGCTTACGGCTCTTTAGTTAATGTGAATGGGATGGTTCCCGCGCCTACTACATTACCGGATGGGAGTACGCTTCCTCAGCCGTTTGAGCCTACTCCTGTTTACGACCCAACCTGGGAAAATTTGGGTTTAAACTGGGGTATTTTGTGCGTGCATATTTTCGTTTATTTGATGTTGACTCTGTGGTTGCAGAAGCGCAAGGATATTTTATAATTAAAATTACGCCTTTTTAACTCACAGTTCCTTATCAAATCAGATCATTGGAGAGATAAATGTTAGTTAAAACCAACGCAGTAGTAGAAATTGCTGCATCGCCTGAAGTAGTCTTTGATTTTGTTACGTCCCTATCAAATCTGCCCAAAGTCTTTCGCGGATATGGCCCAATTCCAGCAATTATTAAAGCTGAGATGGCAGATGGTGGAGAAATGCGTGAAGGCGGCGTGCGGCGGATAGAAAATGCTGACACTTCGGTGATTGATGAAGAAATCATTACTTTCAAAAAGCCAGAAAGACAAGCCTACCGACTGGTTAGAGGGTTTAAGTTTCCGATTTCTCTACTCATTGAGTCTGGTGGCGGAGATTGGAATTTCACTGCCACAGCAAAGGGAACTCGGATTGATTGGGAGTTTTATTTTATGCTGACTTCTCCGGTATTCTATCCCGTTGGGTTGTTGCTCGTTCAGATTTTTATGCAAAAAGCTATGCAGCAGTGTTTAGAGAAAATTAAAGAATATTTGGCTAACCCAAGCGAATAGATTGTATGAATTATTGGCTGATGAAGTCGGAACCGGATGTTTATAGTATTGCGGATTTGAAGGGCGATCGCACTTCCATTTGGGATGGCGTTCGCAACTATCAAGCGCGCAATTTTATGCGAGAAATGAGTCGGGGAGATTTAGTATTTTTTTACCATTCTAATACTCAAATACCGGGAATTGCCGGGTTAATGCGCGTCATTGAATCTGGGATTGCTGATCCGAGTCAGTTTGATATGAATAGCGGATATTATGACCCTAAATCGCAGTTTGATGCTCCTCGCTGGCAAACTGTGAAAGTGGAGTTTGTTGAAGAGTTTGCTAAGTTAATATCTTTGGATGAACTGAAACAAAAGTTTAGTGCTGATGAGATTTTGCTGGTGAGGAAAGGCAATCGGTTATCGGTGATGCCGGTATCTGAAAGTGCGGCTGAGAAGATTTTGAAGATGACATAACTCTACCTAAATATGGTGCGCCAGCAGAGCGTTATTTCTTCAACAATCTAGAAGCTTAAAGCTGACGCACCATACAATTATTAACTAAAGACCGGCCGCACAAACTGCGGCTCCAATTAACCCTACATTATCATTTAAAACCAATCTCACCGGCATCATTTCTAACAGCGAATCCATCCGGCCTTTGTGGGTAAAAGCTCGCATAAAACCCCCTTCTTGAATCAGTGGCAAAATTTTAGGAGCGATGCCGCCAGCTATGTACAAACCACCGTAAGGTAAAAGTGACACAGCCATATTTCCTGCGACAGCGCCGTAAGCTTCTACAAACATTTGCATTGTTTGTTCGGAAAGCCGATCGCACTTTTTGAGTGCCGCCTGTGCAATTGTCGCCCCCGGATCGACAGTCTTCTCAGTTTTCCCGACTTCTGACTCCCATTGTTTGATAATTTCTCCTACCTCCGCTGATTCCGGCGCAAATTTTCTGTCCCGCAAAAACTGGTAAATTGCCACAATTCCCTGTCCCGAAACGACTCGCTCGATCGATATTCTGGGAATGTCGTGTTTTGCCAACAAATAATTCAGCAATTCAAACTCTAACTCCGATCGCGGCGCAAAGTCACCGTGTCCCCCTTCCGAAGAAAAAACCCTCACCCCATTTACGTCGGGAATAGCAAAACAATTTCCCAAACCAGTACCCGCACCAATCACAGCAATTGGAGCGTCTTGTCGGGGTTTTCCAACTTGCAAAGTCTGCAAATCTGTAGCATCCAAACCGCACACGCCGTAGCCAACAGCGACAAAATCATTAATTAAACTAACGTGTGATATTCCTAATTCCTGTTCCAGACGTTTCGCATCCAGCCTCCAAGGCAAATTAGTCAGTTTTGCAGTGTTATTAACCACCGGGCCTGCGATCGCAAAACAAGCTTTTTCAGGCAATGGCGCAAAATCCAATTTCATAGCAGCTTCCGTCAAAAACTGCTGCACCATCGGTACTAAATCGGGAAACTCCCCGCTCGGATAGCGAAACTCGTAAAGAGCATTCATTTCACCGTTAACAGTCCTTTCCACTAAGCGCAAAATAGTCTTAGTTCCGCCAATATCGCCCGCTAATAATAATGCCATAAATCTCTTTTTCCACCAAAGATAACATTCCCCATTTAAACACCCACAGTATTAATTGCCAACCAAGACCGCAGCACCTCAGCCACAGTCCAAGCTTGAGCCGTGCAACCCCGAGGCGAGTGGGGGGCGTCGCCTTCAAAAATTTCGCCCAGACTGCCAACTCCGCCGGCTTTTATATGATGTGCCATGGGTTCCAGGAATTCGCTCGCTTGTGCTGGGTTTTTGTATACGTGCAAGTGCGCCAAGACAAACGGGCCAATCAGCCAGCCCCAAACTGTGCCCTGGTGGTAGGCGCTGTCGCGCTGCAATTGGTCGCCTCCGTATGCGCCGCGATATTGCGGGTGCTGCGGCGAGAGGCTGCGGAGGCCGACAGAAGTCAGAAGCTGTTGAGCGCAGCCGTCCACCACGCCGCGCTGCTGGATGGGCGTCAGTAACGGTGTATAGCGGGTTTCCTGGCACATCCCCGCTGACAAGGAGTTGGCGGAGTGAGGAGGAATCGAGTCTAGGGGCAGGGAAACGGCGAATATTTGGTTGGGGCGCAGGGAGGGATCGTGTCCGTCGGGGCCGTCGAGAACGTCGTAACAGTAACCGGTTGAGGCGTTCCAGAAGCGAGGGAATCCAGCGGCTGTTCGATCGCCCAATTGCTGGTATTCGTTGTGAGGCTTGCCCAATTTTCGAGCAAAACTTGCCATAGCTTGTATAGCATTGTACCAAAGCGCGCTGAGTTCGATCGGCTTACCAATCCGAGGCGTCACCACCCAATCGCCGATTTTCGCGTCCATCCAAGTCAGTTGCACACCCTTTTCGCCCGCGTAGATTAAACCGTCATCGGGATCGAGGCGGATATTATACCGAGTTCCCTGTATGTGCCAATCTACAATCTCACATAAAGTAGGCCAGAGTTCCCTCAAAAGTTCCTCGTCCCCAGTGGCATCGATATAAGCGCGAATTGCCTCAAAGTACCACAGAGTGGCGTCTGCGGTGTTGTATTCCGGTGCGCCGCCCGCATCCGGGAAGCGGTTCGGCAGCATTCCCCGATCGACATACCGCGCAAATGTCTGCAAAATCGATCGCGCAATTTCCCATCGCCCCGTACAGATTGTGAGACCGGGTAGGGCGATCGTCGTGTCGCGCCCCCAGTCGCTGAACCAGGGATATCCAGCGATAATCGTTTTGCCTGCGGGTTCCTCCGGTAGCGGGCGGCTGACGATAAATTGGTCGGCTGCGAGCACTAAGTGATTGATCCAGTCGGGAGATTCGCTCACTTTTGACCAGTTTTGCAGCAGTTGTTGGTCATAAGTGCGGCGCTCTTCTAAAGCTGTACCGCCGTTGAGTTCGGTATTTTTCTCGGTGCTGGCTATCAATGTGAGAGAACTTCCCGGTGCGATCGTCATGTGAAAAGTCGCCGCGTGCAAGTGATCCTCGCAGCAGTCCAATCCGCGCCGCTTTTCGGCTGCTAGGTCAAATCCGTAATGCCAATTGTATAAAGGCGTAGAAACTCGAAAGTTGGCCTCTGGTTCGGCATCCGTCAGCAGGTACAGGGGTACAGACTTGGGAAATGCAGTCACGCAAACCCCGCTTTCTAAGGTCTGTAGGCTCATCGGCCAGTCGCCGACGCTCGTCGTGTGGTGGTAGTCGCGGTAGTTGACTAGGGCTTTGACAGCGAGGGCGATCGGTTGTGAGGCACGGTGCAGGCGGTATTGAATATATGTTGTGTTAGCACCTTGCTGCATCCAAATTCGCTTTTCCAGGATAGCGTCCGCGAGAGCAAACCTCCAAACAGGCGTCGTGCCTTCGAGGTGAAAGCTTTCGATGTATTTGTAGCCGTGGGGTTCCATCGTCGCGTCGGCCCAGCGGTTTGTATAAAGCGGATATGCGTGATCGTTATACACAGCCGTCTCGTCCAGCTTGGCGAGCATCAAAGTGCGTCCCAGCGGGGGTTTGAGGGCAGCTACCAGCAAGCCGTGATAGCGGCGGGTGAGGAGATTTGCGATCGTCCCGCTAGCGTAACCGCCGATCCCGTTTGTGACCAACCACTCGCGAGATTCCGCCGAGTCGAGATTGCAGCAGATTTCCCGTCCAAAAGCCATAACCATAAAGTCCACACTCGCGCTGATTTTTGACCTACCTTTAGGTAGATTTTCGACATGATATCAACCAGAAATATTAACGCTTGCAGGCCGCTAATTTGGCGATCGGCCCCGTGCCGATTCCTGCTCTAATTTAAGCCTAACCAACCGCTAATTTTGCCCCTTACCCAATTTTCCCCTTTGATGCCTCTGTCTAAAGTTAGTTGTTTGTTATATTAAGTAATATTACCGTCTAAACAGGCGCTGAACGTTAAGGGCAAGCATTTGATAGCGCGTCGGGCGATCGAACCACCAACCTATTTTATAAGGAGAACAGCTCAAAGTGAAGATAGGAGCAAATTACCTCGGCAATAACCAATGTGAATTTACCGTTTGGGCGCCCACCCTCAAACAAATGGCAGTCCAAATTGTTTCCCCAAAAAAACGCCTGATACCTCTGGAACAATCGGCAGAAGGTTATTGGCGAACCACAGCTACAGACATCGAACCAGGAACCCTTTACACTTACCAAATCGAAGGAAAAACCGACCGACCAGACCCAGCCTCAAAATATCAACCCCAAGGCGTACACGCTCCGTCGCAAGTAATAGATGAAAATATTTTTACTTGGACTGACACAAATTGGCAAGGCGTGCCACTAGCCGAAATGATTATTTACGAACTGCACGTCGGCACTTTCACCCAAGCCGGAACATTTGAAACAATAATTCCCCAGCTAAAACAACTTAAAGAATTGGGAATCAACGCCATCGAAATAATGCCAGTAGCCCAATTTCCTGGCGATAGAAACTGGGGATATGACGGCGTATATCCCTACGCGGTTCAAAACTCCTACGGCGGCCCCGAAGGCTTCAAAACACTCGTCAACGCCTGCCACGAACACGGTATTTCAGTAATTCTCGATGTAGTTTACAACCACCTCGGCCCCGAAGGAAATTATCTCAGGGACTTCGGCCCCTACTTTACATCAAAATACGGCTCGATTTGGGGAGACCCCTTAAACTTCGACGATGCCTACAGCGACGGCGTACGCAACTACTTTATTGAAAACGCCCTCTACTGGTTTCGAGATTATCACATCGATGCCCTGAGATTAGATGCAATTCAAGCAATATTTGAAGTCGGTGCAAGACCTTTTTTACAAGAACTATCCGATGCCACAGCCGATATTTCCCAAGAACTAGGACGGCAACTTTACTTAATAGCCGAAAGTGACTTAAATGATGTCCGCACAATACGTCCTAAAGAACTCGGTGGCTTCGGATTAGACGCCCAATGGTGCGATGATTTCCACCACGCACTGCACGCCTTGCTCACCGGAGAAAACGACCGATACTACCAAGATTTCGGCAAGTGCGAACACTTAGAAAAAGCATTCAAAGAAAGCTTTGTTTACTCCGGCCAGTACGCCCCCCACAGAAAGCGGAGACACGGCAATTCTGTTAAGGATGAACCGGGTCATAAATTTCTGGTTTTTGCCCAAACCCACGACCAAATCGGCAACCGAATTTTGGGAGACAGACTATCCAAAATAGTTGACTTTGAAGGATTGAAACTCGCAGCCGGCACCGTCTTAATTTCTCCCTACATTCCCTTCTTTTTTATGGGAGAAGAATACGGAGAAGAAGCACCGTTTTTTTACTTCGTTTCCCACTCGGACGAAAACTTAATTGAAGCTATCCGCAAGGACAAACAACAAGAATTTAAAATCTTTGAAGGCCGAGGCAAGTTTCACGACCCCCAGAGTCCTGAGACTTTCGATAAGTGTAAGTTAAACTGGGAAAAACAAACCGAAGGCAAACACAAAATCCTTTGGGAATGGCACCAACATTTGATTCAGCTGCGGCGGACAATACCAGCGCTTAAAAAACTCGACAAAAACAGTCTAGAAGTGTCCAGCATTGAAGCGGAAAAAATCTTATTTCTACGTCGCTGGACAGATGACAGCCAGATATTCTGCATTCTAAACTTCAACACGCAAGATGTTGCTTTTACGGCTGCACTGCCCCAAGGCAACGGTCACAAAATTTTAGACTCTGCTGATGAAAAATGGATGGGTTCAGGTTCTAGCTTGCCTGAAAAGATAACTTCAGAGCAAAAATTGACCATTAAACCGCATAGTTTTGCACTCTATGAATTAGAGTAATTAAAACGGGAGGCAGAGCCTCAAATACAGGCGCTCCCAGGCAGAGCCTAGGAACAAGCAACAGGAGGCAGAACCTCTCTCGTTCGTTCTCAGGCTACGCCGCGGAATGTAGTCTAACAAGAAACGGGAGGCAGAGCCTCTCTCGTTCCCAGCCTCTGCCCATTGGTGACAACTTAACGTTAAACGTAGTATCGGTCTGCTGTCTGACGATTAGGGCTCGATCCCCCCTAGCCCCCCTTAATAAGGGGGGGACAGGAATCTTATCAAAGTCCCCCTTATTAAGGGGGATTTAGGGGGATCGAGACTGGGTTAAAAGCGAGATTTATCAGGGGTTTCAGTCTTAAGTTGACACCAATGGCCTCTGCCGGGGAATGCAGTAGAGGAGGCTCTGCCTCATATATTAAAAGAGAAAACCCTAAAAAACCAGGAGTAAAATTAACATGATGAGAATTCCCACAACAACTTATCGGATTCAATTTCATGGAGGTTTTAACTTTGAAGCCGCCAAACAAATCCTTAGCTATCTAGAAGATTTAGGAATTACCGACCTTTACGCTTCACCGATATTTAAAGCCAGAAAAGGCAGCTCTCACGGATACGATGTCGTTGACTCAAATCAGCTCAATCCCGAATTGGGAACTTCAGAAAATTTTGAAGCCCTCACATACGAAATCAAGAAACGGAACATGGGATGGCTGCAAGATATTGTCCCGAACCACATGGCTTACGACACTCAAAATTTGCTGCTGTTAGACGTATTGGAACACGGGCCAGATTCCGACTATTTCGATTACTTTGATATTGAATGGAATCATGCTTACGAACATCTCAGAGGTCGAGTGCTGGCTCCGCTGCTGGGCAATTTTTATGGAGAGTGTTTGGAAAATGGCGAGATTCAACTCAAATACAGCGAAAATGGGCTGAGCATCAATTATTATAGCTTACAATTGCCCGTAAGAATTGAATCTTATGCTAAATTTATTAGTCATAATTTGGGGCATTTAGCCAGAGAATTAGGCAGACGCCATCCAGATTTTATCAAGTTTTTAGGAATTCTTTATTTGATTAAAAATACACCTTCAGAAACTAAAGGTAAAACCCGATACGATCAGATAGCTTTTGTCAAAGGGCTGCTGTGGGAACTCTACAACCAAAATCCCCTTGTACAGGAATTCATTGATGAAAATATCAAAGTTTTTAACGGAGAAAAGGGGAATGCCGAAAGCTTTAATCTGCTAGACGATTTGCTTTCCGAGCAGTTTTACCGTCTGTCTTTCTGGAAAGTGGGGGCAGAAGAAATTAACTACCGAAGGTTTTTTACGGTCAACGAGCTTATTTCGGTAAAAGTTGAAGAGATTAAAGTTTTTCACAAAAACCATGCTCTGATATTCGACATGGTTGATGAGGGAAAGTTTACCGGATTGAGAATCGACCACATCGACGGGCTTTACGACCCCACAGAATATTTGAAACGGCTCCGGGAGAAGGTCGGAGATACTTACATTACTGTTGAAAAAATTCTGGAACACGAAGAAGATTTGCCGTCATATTGGCCAATTGAGGGAACGAGCGGCTACGACTTTTTGAATTACGTAAACGGCGTTTTTTGTCGGTGCGATCGCGAACAGCAATTTAGCGAAATATATCAGAGATTTACTCGCTTGAATGTTCCCTATGAACAGTTATTTTTAGATAAAAAAGGACTGATTGTTGAGAAAAACTTGGCGGGAGATGTAGACAATCTAGCTCAACTTTTGAAGAATATCTCCGGTCAGTCGAGACAGGGAAATGACTTTACTCGTCCCGGTTTGGAAAAAGCATTGGCGGCTGTTTTGACAATTTTTCCAGTCTACCGAACTTACATCAATCAAGACGGTTTGAGAGAGTCCGATCGCACTTACGTACAATATGCGATCGCCCATGCCAAACAACAAGCACCCCGACTCCTCAAGGAACTTAAATTTATCGAAACGGTGCTGTTACTGGAAGAAGAAGAAACTCTAACACCAGAACAAAAAGAGCAGCGTCGGCACTTTGTAATGAAACTCCAGCAGTTGACGGGCCCATTAATGGCAAAAGGCGTTGAAGACACGCTTTTATACGTCTACTATCGGCTTTTATCCCTCAACGAAGTGGGAGGAAATCCCAGTCAGTTCGGCGTGTCGCTGGGAGATTTTCACGAGTTCAACAAACAACAGCAAGTCGCTTGGCCGCACAAAATGAATGCTACAGCTACCCACGATACCAAACGCGGCGAAGATGTGCGAGCCAGAATAAACGTTTTGTCAGAAATTCCCGATGAATGGGAACAGCAAGTCAGGTCTTGGAGAGAGGTAAACTCTTCTAAGAAAGTCAACTTTGCGAATCGAATGGTTCCAGATACTAATGACGAATACTTCCTGTACCAAACTCTGCTCGGCAGTTTTCCCTTTGAGGGAATTGAAAACACTGATTATGTCGATCGCCTGAAAGATTATGTGATTAAAGCTGTCCGCGAAGCAAAAGTTTATACGGCTTGGCTGAGACCGGATAACGATTACGAAGCTGGTTTTATGACCTTTGTCGATACCGTTCTCGAACCTTCGGAACAAAATCAGTTTCTCAACAAATTTACACCTTTCTGTAAAAAAGTAGCTAATTACGGAATTTTCAATTCTTTATCTCAAACGCTGCTGAAAATCACGGCTCCGGGCGTTCCCGACATTTATCAAGGGACGGAATTCTGGGATTTAAGCCACGTCGATCCCGATAACCGCCGTCCCGTGGATTTTGAGCGCAGAATCGAGGTTTTGCGGGAAATTAAAGAACAAGCTCAGACGGATATTTTGCAACTGGTTGAAGATTTGATTGCGACGCGAGAAGACGCGAGAATTAAGTTGTTTTTGACGGCAAGAGCGCTAGAAGCGAGAAAAAAATACTTGCAAGTTTTTCAATCTGGCGATTATCTGCCCCTGGAAGCCGTTGGCACTTTTAAAGATAATGTTGTTGCCTTTGCCAGAAGCTTTGGAGAGACTACAGTTATTGTCATTGCTCCCCGGTTTTTGACGGGAATTGTCAAACCGGAAGAAATGCCGATCGGCAAACAAGTTTGGAAAGATACTAATTTGAAATTATCCGAGCAAATGCCGTCGGTTTGGAAAGATGCAATTACAAATCAGGCGGTAGAAAGTAACAGTACTTTGGCAATTGGTGACGCTCTCAGTTACTTTCCTGCAGCTCTGCTGATCGGTAAAAAATAGCAATGAAAAGCTGGAAAATTCACTAATTTTCCGAGATTCCCACGAGGCGGACTTGAGGCTCTTCCTCAATAAAATATTCTTTCTCAGGCACAGCCTGGAAGTAAACGGGTAGGGACAGGGCATTGCCCTGTCCCTTTTTAGAATTGATGTTATATCAAATCCGTTAGCATCGGAATAGTAAATTCGAGTTCGCTGTTCGCTGTTCGCTGTTCGCTGTTCGCTGTTCGCTGTTCACTGTCAACCGTCAACCGTCAACATCATTCCGGTGTAACCGGAAATGATATTAAACCTGATTTGAAGCCAAAAAACCGATCGCCCCTACCAACCAAACAAAATTTATACACATAAGACGGCAAACACAACACAACGTATACGGTTTGCCACAATACCCGAATCGATCGCACACCGTACATTAGGAAGAGTAAAGAAAAGCAGTCAACAACTGTAGCGGTGTAAACCTCATGAATGCAACCGTCCCCCAAAAGGTTCGGTAAACACGCCTTCATCGCCTGGTCTAACCACCCGCAGTATAGAGATAAGCACCTATCTAAGACTGTATTAAAGCAGGACTCACTATCCGTACACCCCCCACAGGTGAAATCGCAGTCCTGAATAACCAGACTATCACACAGATAGAAAACCAAAATTTTGTAGAGATTGGAGCCGGAACACCCCTATGGGAAAAGTAGTTGGAATTGACTTAGGTACGACAAACTCCTGCGTCGCAGTTATGGAAGGCGGCAAACCCACCGTCATAGCCAACGCCGAAGGGGGTCGCACCACACCTTCTGTAGTAGCATACGCTAAAAATGGGGATCAACTTGTCGGACAAATCGCCAAGCGTCAAGCCGTGATGAACGCCGAAAACACCTTTTACTCAGTAAAACGGTTTATCGGGCGTCGGGTTGATGAAGTAACCCACGAAACCACTGAAGTTTCCTACAAAGTTCTCAAAGTCGGCAACAGCCTCAAACTAGACTGTCCCGCCCGTGGCAAGCAATTTGCCCCAGAAGAAATTTCTGCACAAGTTCTCCGCAAACTCGTAGAAGACGCCAGCAAATACCTCGGCGAAACTGTTACCCAAGCGGTAATTACTGTTCCCGCTTACTTTAACGACTCCCAGCGCCAAGCTACGAAAGACGCGGGAAAAATTGCCGGTATAGAAGTGCTGCGGATTATTAACGAACCTACAGCAGCAGCTTTAGCTTACGGGTTAGATAAAAAGAGCAACGAAACCATCCTCGTATTTGACTTAGGTGGCGGTACTTTCGACGTATCTATTCTCGAAGTAGGCGACGGCGTGTTTGAAGTGTTAGCAACTTCTGGAGACACTCACCTCGGCGGTGACGATTTCGATAAAAAAATTGTTGATTTCATCGCTAATGAATTCCAAAGAGCCGAAGGCATTGATCTTCGCAAAGACAAACAAGCACTGCAACGCCTGACGGAAGCTGCAGAAAAAGCCAAGATTGAGCTTTCAAGCGTTACCCAAGCAGAAATCAACCTGCCGTTTATTACCGCGACTCAAGACGGGCCAAAACACTTGGACACGACTTTGACGCGGGGCAAGTTTGAAGAACTGTGCTCGGATTTGATCGATCGCTCCCGCATCCCTGTTGAAAATGCGATCCGCGACGCCAAATTAGACAAATCTGCAATTAATGAAGTCGTCTTAGTTGGTGGTTCTACGCGCATTCCTGCGGTGCAAGAACTGGTTAAAAAGCTTCTTGGCAAAGACCCCAACCAAACGGTAAACCCGGATGAAGTGGTCGCAGTCGGTGCAGCAATTCAAGCCGGCGTACTCTCCGGCGAAGTCAAAGACATCTTGTTGCTCGACGTTACTCCGCTGTCTCTCGGCGTCGAAACCTTGGGTGGCGTGATGACCAAAATCATTCCCCGCAACACCACTATTCCTACCAAGAAGTCGGAAACTTTCTCGACTGCTGTAGATGGCCAAACAAACGTGGAAATTCACGTTTTGCAAGGCGAACGGGAAATGGCGAATGATAACAAGGATTTGGGAACCTTCCGCTTAGATGGAGTTCCACCAGCCCCCCGTGGCGTACCTCAAATTGAAGTTACTTTCGATATCGATGCTAACGGTATTTTGAATGTAGCTGCTAAGGATAAAGGTACTGGCAAGGAGCAATCGATTAGCATTACTGGTGCTTCTACTTTGCCCAGCAATGAAGTCGAGCGCATGGTGAAGGAAGCCGAATCCAATGCTTCTGCTGACAAGGAACGTCGCGAAAGGATCGATCGCAAAAACCAAGCTGATTCTCAAGCCTATCAAATCGAGAAGCAGTTAGCAGAATTGGGCGATAAAGTTCCCGCTGATGACAAAACTAAGATTGAAGGGTTGCTCAAAGACTTGCGCGAGGCCATTGGTAGTGAAGATGACGATCGCATCAAAACCCTAACAACAGAGTTGCAGCAAGCATTCTACGCTGTCAGCAGCAACCTGTACCAGCAAGCAGGCGGCCCAACTGACGGCCCTGGTGGCCCCGGCGGCTACGGAGACGGTGGCCCGACAGGCGGCGGCGACGACGTGATTGACGCCGACTTCACTGAAGGCAACAAATAACAGGCTAAATTAAAAGCCCCCAGCTAGAAGCAAGAAACCCGGTTTTGAACAGAAACCGGGTTTCTGTGCATTCAAAAACAAACAAAAGGCGATCGCCCAAAATCAGTAAAAATCTGCTTGAGGCATAGTGAAAAAAATTGAATATGCTTCAATAAATATCATAAACTAGCAGTAATATCGCAATCGAGAGCCATTAAATGTCACCTTCTCCTATACAAAGTTCCTCCCCAAATAACCCCAGCCCATCTCATGTAGCATCCTTGCGCCGACTGCGCCGGATCAGCCATTTACTAGACAATGCAATTCCGATTCCCGGCACAAAGTACCGCATCGGACTCGATCCTATACTGGGACTGATACCGGGCGGCGGCGATGTAATCAGTTCAATTTTTGCAGGATATGTTGTCTTCAAATCCGCTCAAATGGGAGTGCCTCAAGAGACCTTAGTAAAAATGGCAGCTAATATCGTGTTTGATACAGTGGCTGGTACTGTACCGGTAGCCGGAGATTTGTTGGATGTTGCTTGGAAAGCTAATGTCAAAAATATAGAATTGCTGGATGCTCATTTAGGTTCCCCTGAACAAGGCAAAAAAGCCGATTGGCTATTTGTGGCGGCGTTGCTGTTGGGTTTGATATTAATTGTCGGAGGCGTGATTTTCTTGAGCGTGATGCTTTTTGGCTGGCTATTTCAAGTAATTACAGGGCGTTAAATTGGGTGTGATGAGCAAGATAAATCCCTCTCTTTATGTCATTCATAGTGATAGCATATAATCGGAAAAGTTTTCCTAAAAAATCCTCTTTGAGGATGATTGCGAACTGACAAAAAACATCTGGGTTTAAGTATCCATAGGTGCGTTGCTTTTTTTACGAGTCAAAAAAAAGAGCGAATATATCACATCTCCGTAGATTAAAAACAGGGAGATTGGAAAGAAAACACACCCTTTTTTCGCAGCAATACTTAAGAGAAACAAGAGGATTATTGGCTACGAAAAAACAGTGGCTGCCATCAATGTTGAAAAATTCAACCAACCCCTACCAATAAAGGTTCTGATCCTCTTGCCAAGAAGAGATATGTGGCATAAATCTGAGATATTGCACCACTCTCAAGAACAGGCAAGATGCCTGTTCCACAAGAAAATTCACTCTAGATATTGAAAAGTATATCTTAAGGGGATTGACAAAATTTATTAACTATGTACTCAAGTGTCAATTTTCTTTGAAACTAGGTAGTGACCAGGAATTTCTTGATGGTACCCGCCACGTGATCTATCCGTGGAATCAATCCCAAATCGAAAATCGAAAATCCTCAAGCCCCCGCATTTATCTCGCGCAAGTCAATCGAAAATCTAAAATCTAAAATCTAAAATCGATTGACCCGATCGCCCTTGAATCCGATATAGTGATATAATCCAGACTATAATATCAAATTGATATAAATGCTTGAATTATCAGCCCTTGGACTGCTACAGTTGCAACCCATGCACGGCTATCGGCTAAAGCAAAAACTGGAGCTGTTTATGAGCAGTTGCATCAGCGTCAACTATGGAGCGATTTACCCACTCCTGAAGCGCTTGGAAGAGCGAGGCCAGATTGCGACAATTGCCGAAGAAGCCGGAGATGCGGGATGTCCGCGCAAAATCTACGGAATTACCGCCCAAGGGCGCGAACTCTGGCGGCAAAAAATGCTCGAACACCCTCAAGAAAGCTGGGTTAACAGTGGTTCCCGGTTCCAAATCAAGTTTTTCTTTTTTGGCGACTTAGAGCCTGCTGAACGGCTGAAGCTATTGGAACACCGCTTGCGAGCCTGCTACACCCGGCAAGACTACATCGAAAGTCTCAAGAGCGAATATCCACTAACAGATGACTATCAATTTGCCTCTCGCGATCGCTGCAAGTCAGTGCTGGCGTCAGAGATAGAGTGGTTAACCGAGCAACTAGCCAAGGAAAAAAGTGCGATCGCCGGAGTGCGTGACTCCCCAACCTTCGCTAAATCCGCCGACTCCAAGGAAAAATCTTTCCAACTCACCCACTCAGGTGAGTCATAAGAAGGATGTGCAATCTTGCCTGCCATCGTAACTTTTGAGAAATAACAAGAAGCTTTCCTAAAAATAATCACCATCAGGCTGGGCTAACTGTGATGAGACTAAAGCCCTGCACATACTCCAACCTCATTAAAAAGAGACTTTCCCGATTCCATCATCTTTAAAATCCCTTGTCCTTATTCCCCCATGTTTGAGAGGAACGCCGGAAAATCAAAGATTTCGCCCAAGTCTCAGTCAGAAGTTAAAAAAAATCTAAGTGGTGCTGCCAATGAGTTATTCTAAATCCCCAGAATCCGTCGTTGAAGCTGAAAAGCAAAAATCTCCCACACCGGAACTGCACCCAATTGATGCAGACAACGATCGACCAGAAGATTTTGCAGCCGTTGCCGATCGCCCCCAACCTGTTGCTAAACCCGAACTGCACCCAACCGATGCAGACAGCGATCAACCAGAAGATTTTGCAGCCGTTGCCGATCGCCCCGAACGTGCTGCTAAACCACGATCGCGCTGGCCCCTAATTGCCGCGATCGCGATCGCCACAGGCGCAGCAGGTTTCGGCTGGTACTCGTGGCAATCGGGTCATAATCGCGCACAGCAACCGGCAGCAGCAGCCCAACCCCCAGGCATACCAGTCAAGCTCGCAGCCGTACAAACCAGCTCAGTCCAAGAAGCCTCCGAATTTGTCAGCAGCTTAGAGGCCAAGCGTTCGGTAGAAATCAAACCCGAAGCAGAAGGGCTAGTCACCGAGATTTTTGTCAAATCCGGGGACTTCATAAACAAAGGACAAGCCATCGCCCGCATGAAAAGCGACAGCGCCCAAGCTGACTTGAGGCAATCTCAAGCCAACCTGATCCGCGCTCAATCCCACTTAGCCGAGTTGCAAGCAGGAACCAGGCCCGAAGAAATCGCCCAAGCTCAAGCCCAAGTCGCGCAAGCCCAAGCCAACCTCGCCCAACTGCGATCGGGCTCTCGGCCAGAAGAAATTGGTCAAGCCCAAGCCCGCGTTAGCCAAGCTGAAGCTGACCTCGCCGATGCCCAAACAGGTAGCCTCTTAGAAGACATCGCCCAAGCAAGAGCGCAAATAGAAGCAAGCACAGCCGAAGCAAAATTAGCCACCCAGCAGCTTGCCAGATATCAGGCATTGGCAAGAGAAGGTGCAGAATCTGCCAACACTCTTGAGCAATACACCCAAAAAGAAGGCAGCGCCAAAGCCAACCTCCGAGAAGCTCAAAGGCGGTTTGAGCAGCGACAAAAGAACAGACAAGCCGAGATCGAGCGCCGGACAGCAGCCTTGCAACAGCAGCGGCAAGCTTTGCGGCAATTGCAAAACGGTTCGCGCCCAGAGGAAATAGCCAAAGCCGAAGCAGAAGTTGCACAAGCCAAGAGCAGATTAGCGCAGTTAGCCAACGGCACTCGCCAAGAACAGCTCGATCAAGCTGAAGCGCAAGTTGCCGAGGCCGCCGCTCAAGTGCGCGGCTTTGAAGTACAACTACAAGAAACTGCCGTCATCGCGCCCTTCGCAGGAGTCATCGGCGACATACCAGTGAAAGTAGGTGATTACTTGCAAAAAGGTGATGCCCTTGCCACCCTGACTGAGAACCAATTGCTAGACTTGCGGTTATCAATTCCTTTGGAACGGCAGCCTCAATTACGCTTAGGGCTACCAGTACAAATGCTCGACGCTCAAGGTAAGGCGATCGCCCAAGGTCAAATCAGCTTTATCTCCCCCAACGTCAGCGCCAATTCCCAAACAATTTTAGCTAAAGCCACCTTTCCCAACCCCACCGGCGAACTGCTTAATCTCCAGTTTGTAAAAGCTAAAGTCATCTGGAAACAGAACCCCGGAATTTTAGTTCCAGTAACAGCAGTCACTCGCTTAGGTGGGGAAACTTTTGTCTTCACAGCTCAAAAGCCGGAACAGCCAAAACCTGGGATGCCACCTTTAGTAGCGCGACAAAAATCCGTGAAATTGGGAGCCATTGAGGGGAATAATTATCAAGTTATTCAAGGTTTGAAAGCCGGGGAAAAAATTGTTACCGCAGGCATCCTTAACCTGACAGACGGTGTTCCGATTATGGCTCAAGAGGAAGGGGAAAAAGCTGGGGAAAAATTACCAGTAGGAAGCAAAAAATAAGGTATGTTGTTGCGCTTTAGCACTCTTAATTCACTTCTTAAGAGCGCACAAGCGCAACTACGTACTGTATGTGAAACTACTTGATTGCTCAGCTATTAAAAAAGGGGAAATTTTAATTTTTGACGTAAGTCTAATTAGAAATTAGAAATTACGAATTATCAACTAACAACTACCCATTACCCAAATAATGTTTGCAGATTTCTTTATTAAACGACCAGTCTTTGCTAGCGTCTGCGCCTTAATTATTATCTTGGTAGGGGCAATCAGCATCCCCAGCATACCTATCGAGCGCTTCCCCGACATTAGCCCTACCCAAATCAACGTCACAGCTAACTATAGCGGGGCGAGTGCTGAAATTGTCGAAAATGCCGTTACCAACATCCTAGAAAGGCAAATCAACGGGGTTGAAGGACTAAAATATCTAACTTCCAGTAGTAGTAACGATGGCACCAGCACCATTACAGCTACCTTTGATTCATCGCGCAACAAAGACATTGCCGGCGTCGATGTTCAAAATCGAGTTGCAGTTGCTCAACCCCAATTACCAGATGCCGTACAACGCACAGGAGTTAGAGTTACCAAACAATCTACAAGTCTCCTATTAGCGATCGGTTTATTTACCGAAAATAAAGAATACGACACCATCTTTTTAAGCAACTACGCTGACCTATATTTAGCAGATGCCTTAAAACGGGTAAAAGGTGTGGGCGACGTGCGAATTTTTGGAGAAAGACGCTATGCAATGCGTTTGTGGATAGACCCTAATAAATTAGCAGCTCGCCGTCTCACAATGCAAGATGTAACGAGAGCTCTCAACGAACAAAACTTGCAAGTTGGTGCTGGGAGAGTTGGTCAAGAACCTGCTCCACAGGGACAAATGTATCAAATTGACTTGCGTGCTGAAAGTCGCCTCAAAGAACCAGCAGAATTTGAAGAAATTGTCCTCAAAACAGAGACCAATGGAACGTTAGTTAAATTAAAAGATGTGGGGAGAGCAGAACTAGGGGCAGAGAATTACAGCTCATTTCTGCGATTTCGAGGCAATGATGCAGTAGGTTTAGGGATTTACCAACTGCCTGGAAGTAATGCTTTGAATGTTGCCCATGCCGTCAAGACAGAAATGGAAAAACTAGCGGTTGCTTTCCCTCCGGGCTTGATACATAGAGTAGCGCTGGACACGACTTTGTTTGTAGAAGAGTCGATGGCAGAAGTAGTCAAGACATTATTTGAAGCTGTCTTGCTAGTTGTTATAGTTATTTTTGTTTTCTTGCAAGACTGGCGCACAACTATTATTCCTATCATCACAATTCCAATTTCTTTGATTGGGACGTTTGCCTTTATCAAAGTTTTCGGATTTACGATTAACAGTTTATCTCTGTTTGGTCTGACATTAGCGACGGGATTAGTGGTTGATGACGCTATCATTGTAGTAGAAAATATTGACCGCCTGATCCGCCAAGGGATGAATGCCCGCCAAGCGGCTTTTGAGTCAATGCGGGAGCTTTTTAGCGCTGTAATTGCGACTTCTTTAGTGTTGATGGCAGTGTTCGTACCCGTGGCATTTTTCCCCGGAACTACAGGAGCGCTTTATAAACAATTTGCGCTAACAATTGCTTTTTCCGTCCTGCTTTCTACCTTTATTGCTATTACTCTCACGCCCTCACTTTCAGCAATATTACTGCGTCGAGGACCGAAGTTTGGGGGCCCGCTGGGTTGGGTTTTTGACAGGTTTAATGGAGTTCTAGATTGGGTACAGCGGCAATATCGCAAATCGTTAATATTTCTCACAGGAATTAAGACTATTGTCACCCTCGTGTTCATCGCTTCTCTGGGAGTAACAGCTTGGCTTTATTTATCAGTCCCCACAGCATTTATCCCGGAAGAAGACCAGGGCTATTTTATGACAATTATTCAAGGGCCCCAAGGTGTTTCGCTGCAATACACTCAGAAAGTAATGGATCAAGTAGAAGCAGAAATCCTCAAACTTCCTGAAGTTGTCGGGACTTTTTCAGTGGGTGGATTTGGTTTTAGCGGTAGCACTTCTAATCAAGGCATTATATTTACTACGCTGAAAGCCTGGGAAGAACGTCACGGAGAAGATCAAACTGTACAAGCGATTATTGGTAAGTTGCGGGGTAAGTTTTTCTCGATTCCCGAAGCGAGAATTTTCCCAGTGAATCCGCCGGCTATTCAAGGTTTAGGTCAATTTGGGGGTTTCCAATTTCAATTGCAAGACCGCAAAGGTAACGGCGGTTTAGATGGCTTAGTCCAGACTATGGGCGGGATTTTGAAGCAGGCAAATCAGACACCGGGATTGCAAGCGGTATTTAGTACATTTGCTGCGAATACCCCTCAGTTAATTGTGGAGGTTGACCGCAATCGAGCTAAGGCTCTAGATATTCCGATTAATGATGTTTTCAGTACGTTACAAACGGCTCTGGGTGCTCAGTATGTGAACGATTTTAACCTGCAGCAGCGCAATTATCGGGTGTATGTTCAGGCGGATAAACAGTTTCGTGATAACCCTGAAGATATTGGGAAATTGTATGTGCGTTCTGGAAAGAATGAAATGGTTTCTTTGAGCAATTTGGTGAAGATAACTCCGGTGGTGGGGGCACAAACTGTTAACCACTACAATTTATATAGGTCAATTGAAATTACTGGCTCTCCGGCTCCGGGAGCGAGTTCTGGACAGGCGCTAAAATCGATGGAAAAGGTGTCGGCTCAAGTGTTACCCTCTGGTTTTGGCTATGAATGGTCGGGGAGTTCTTTAGAAGAAATTGAATCGGGCGGTCAAGCACCGATTATTTTCGGTTTGGGGCTGATTTTTGTGTTCTTGGTGTTGGCGGCGCAGTACGAAAATTATGTCGATCCTTTCATTATTTTGCTATCGGTGCCTCTGGCGATTTTGGGTGCTCTTTTAGCTCAGTCGTTGCGGGGTTTGGCGAATGATGTTTATTGCCAGATTGGTTTGGTGATGTTGATTGGATTGGCTAGTAAAAATGCGATTTTAATCGTGGAGTTTGCGAACCAGTTACGGGAGCGGGGATATTCAATTGCTAAGGCGGCAGTTGAGGCTTCTCAAGAGCGTTTACGACCGATTTTGATGACTTCTTTATCATTCATTTTGGGTATTGCTCCTCTGGTTAATCCAGAAGGTGCGGGTGCCGCCAGTCGCCGATCGCTAGGGAATGCGATCGCGGGGGGGATGGTTGTTTCTACTTTCTTGAGTTTGTTTATGGTGCCGGTTCTGTATGTGGTGGTTGTCTCGGCTCGCGATCGCTTTAAGAAACGCGATCGCCCGCAAAATCCGCCCGAGGATGGCACAATTTTGAATGGGAAAACGGCTACCCGCGAGGAGATTGAACGCGATAAAGTATCCCCGTTGTAGTTGGTAAGTTGAAAAGGCGATCGTTTTGTGAGTCTCATTGGTGCGATCGCCCAAAACCCGCCAATCCCCAATCAAAACCCCCAAAGTCCCCTGATTAGTCCGGGGTTCAATTCTTCAATCCCAAATCCCAAATCCCAAATCTAAAATCTAAAATCTAAAATCTAAAATCGATTGACGGCGGCCCCCATCTGCCGCTACGCTTTGAAGTGAGAGGTTGCTTGCTTGTAGAGGAGGCAGCCCGTGTCGCCCGAAAATCTAGTTGCACTGCCCAAAGCTGCTACGAACAGCAATGGACAGCTAACCGCCAAACTGATCACAGCAGTCTGGAGGCTAACGGAGTATCTTAACATCCTCTGTAGCCGCCCTGCTATGTGTTGAACTGCGGGGCGGCTGGGTTTTTGGGTTTTCCTAGAAAACCCAAAACCAGGAGAACATATTATGTCACAGGAATTAGTGCCTGACGACAACTTGTCCGATCGCCCAAATGACGACTCAGCAGCAGTATGCGAACAGGAAGTGGTGCTGTTAACGGTTGTCGGTTCGCCGAAGGGAGTCAGGGAAACCATACTCACTTTGTATCGGCTGGGATTTGCCGAAGTCGGCGATTGGAGTCCCCTACAACGTGCGGCGAATCCGAAGCAGGTGATGAGCGTGCTGATCCGTCGTTCGCGGGCTAACGGTACACCGCCGAGAAAATCTGAACGGTAAGCTGCGCTGTCATTTTGATTGAAGCGAAGAATATTCGTGGGGTGGGCGTCTCGCCCGCCCTAAAAATACCATTACTTACTGGGCGTTGATATTGGATTTTAGGGTAAAAGTAAGAGACTTGCGATCGCGGGCAACAATTTACTGCAAGCTTCTACCAACGTCGCCGCGCTAGGTAAACCAGCAATAGTCCCTTTCAGAATCTTCATTGCCGTTTTCCCCGTCTTTTGCATGGTGCTTTCCTGGGGATTTTTCCCTACTTCTGCCAAAGCTTTTACCTGTTCCAAGGCTTCAGCTTTATCCTCATCAGATAAATCAGTTTCAGCCTCGATCGCTGTTTGTAACTCAGTCAATAATTCTTTGATTCCCGGTTGATCACTTTGAGGAGAAGCTGGTAGCTGATTAATCGAGTTGGTAACTGTACCGCTGATATTGCTATTTAAAGTTGATTGATTAATATCTCTAGCATTGATGTTGTTGCTGTTGGTTGGGTTCATAGCTGTACTCTCTAATTTAGATTGAGGTGTATTAGTATTAGTAATACTAACATCAACAGATGGCCGAGTCAACTTTAAAAGTTCATCTTGCTCAAAATTTTTACTAAACACTCCTCTCACAAAGTCTTGAAAAAGACGGTAGTTATGTCTTTCTATTTCAATAATTTCATCTTTAGATTTTAATTGCTCGGTTCGCATTTGAGCTTCTAGCCTTGCTTGATAAACTTCGTCCCAAATTTGCTCAACTTTACCCTTATCAGTTCCTTCTGGAACTTTGAGAGTCAGTAAAACATCGTTTTCTTTCTTCTCAACTCCTTGAATTGACTCGGGTGTAATGTCTGGAAATTCTCGCATTAACTTCTTAAAAGCGGCGACAAAAGCTTCGGGGTTAATCCCATCTTTGAGGAGGATTTGCACAGTTTCCATAATCTTTTTATAGAGTTTCTCGAAATCCCCCGGTTCAAAACATTTACTGGGGTCGTGAGGGCGGCGTTCGCGATCGCCAGTTTCCGGTTGGGGATATTCTAGAAGAAAAACAAACCGACAGTTAACGCGATCGAGCTTTGTATTAGCGTCAATGTTCCAAGCTTCCAAACAAGCACCTGTAAAATAAGCTTTTGTAAAATCTGTTGCTAAGGCTTGAGTTTCAGTCAGGTTTGCGAATTCCAAATTAGCTTGATGCAAAGTTGCTTCGCTGAGGTTAGCCTGCTTGAGATTAGCATAGCTGAGATCAACCCCTGTCAGGTTTGCTCCTTGGAGATTCGCACCGAAATATGATTTTTTGTAGCCCTTGCCAGTGATGAGTAATTCTCGGACGCGGGTATCAGCTAATATCGAATTACCGACTCGCGCGCGATCGAGTTTTTCTGTATTGCGGAAGCAAGTGCGAGTAAGATTGGCTGTTCTCAAATCTGTACTTTTGAGGGTTGCCTCAGTGAAATTGGCATCAGTTAGATCTGCATTGCGAAAGCTAGTGCCGCCTGTAGCGGCAAAGGCAATGGCGATCGTGCGAATCAATGCCTGTTTCTCATCTCCAGCCAAAGCACGCCAAGCAACGTAAATACCTAGTCCTGCCGCTGTCGTTGCCACTGCCACTGCCCCTGCCACTGCCCCTGCCCCTGCCCCGGCGGCTGCCCCTGCCCCGGCGGCTGCCCCTGCCGCTACCACTGCCACTATCCCTGCGACTGCCACTGCCCCTGTGCCTGCCACTACCGCTGCGACTGTCCCTGCGGCTGCGACTGCCCCTGCCCCGGCGGCTGCCCCTGCGGCTGCGACTGCCCCTGCCCCTGCCCCTGCAACTGCCGCTGCCACTGACCCTGCCGCTGCCCCTGTCCCTGTCACTGCCCTTGCCCATGCCGCTGTCGCTGCCGCTGTCGCTGTCGCTGCTGCTGCGGCTGCCCCTGCCCCTGCGGCTGCCCCTGCGGCTGCCCCTCCTCCTAGACCTTGGCGGATAGTAAGTATAAAGAAGATTGCCAAAACTATCAACACAACCACACCGGGAATAATGGTGTACTGTTTGATGTTATCTGGAGTGAAAAAAACTGCTACCCACAAACTAGCAAAGCCTGACATCAATCCCGATATTAACGATAGAAATAGTGAGATAGTTGCTAGACAAATTGTCCAGCGGCGTTGCAGTCCAGCTTGAGCACGGCTGAAGTCAGCTTCTCGGAGGATGGCATTTGTGAAATTTGCGCCTCGGATGTCTGCACCGATGAATTTTGCACCTGTCAGGTTTTGACCTTTGAAATTGTGGCCTCGGAGATTTTTACCGGAGAAGTCTTTGGGCATGATTTCACGCAGCGAGATAATATTATGTCCGGTCAATTAATGAGGACTACAGTGCGAGCTTCTAGCTCGCGAGCCTTACCCTTTTTCTACACAATCATTATTAGCGATTACCGAACCTAATATGATAACTATTTAATAAAAACTCACACCATCCCAAATATCCTCTTGGGTAAGATAGGGAAAATCATCTAAAATTTCTTCATAACTCATCCCAGAGGCGAGATATTCCAACACCTCATAAACCGTAATTTTCATACCTCGAATACAAGGTTTCCCACATCGCTTACCCGGTTCGATCGTAATGATATTACCGATGTCTTGTTCTGACCTGGCACTTTTCCTTTAGCTTGTTTTCTCAATTCTAGGCTAACAAAGGGATAGAGCGCTCGTAACGTTTGGTAGTTTCCAGCATTTTATTAGTTCCTTTAATTTCCTAATTCACTTTAACTCAATCTCCCCCCAGCCAGCACTCGCCTCAAGTCCCATCAGGGGCGTGCCCGGAGTGATTTTGGGTATCTTTTCGCCGATCGCACCCCATCGTGCAATAATGATATGACTTGCACAAAAGCTCTATTAGTAGGTAAATCTTGCCTACCTTACCGCTACATATAGCGTCTCAACTGTCAACCCGTGCAAGTTACCAATTAAACCGGCTGTTGCACTACACAAATTTTTCCTAATGGCTGAAGTCCCCCTAAATCCCGCAGAACTTGCAGAAGCCCTCAACGGCTTTACCGATATCAATTTCCAATTACCAGACCCCGAAGACGAACAAATACCAGAATTTGATTTTGAAAATCAGGTTGACAATGCCTGGAAAGTGTGCGATCGCTTCGACTTGCAAACCGACATTTGGCGGGGACGCATTCTCCGAACAGTCCGAGACAGAGAAAAAAAAGGTGGCGAAGGACGCGGCACAGGGTTTTTGAACTGGCTTAAAGAAAGAGAAATTGGCAAAAGTCAAGCCTATTCTTTGATAGAATTAGCTAATAGTGCCGATACTCTGATCCAGCAAGGAGATTTAGACCCAAATTCCATTAGAAACTTCAGCAAAAGAGCCTTTGTAGAAACCGCCAAAGCATCTCCCGAAGTGCAGCAAATGGTAACAGATGCCGCAGCAAGTGGCGATCGCATCACCCGCCGCGAAGTCAAACAACTCTCCGACGAATGGATGGCAATGAACTCAGATTTATTGCCAGAAGAAGTCAAAGAAAAAGCATCTAGCGGTTCTTTACCTTCCCGCTACCTCGCTCCTTTAGTCAAAGAAATGGAGAAACTCTCCCCATCTCACCAAAGCGAAATTCAAAAAGAAGTAGCAGAAAATCCCGACGTAGATACTGTCAAACAGCTAACTTCAGACGCCAAGAACTTATCAAAATATCTCGACGCCGCCGCCCAAGTGCAAGCTCTAAATCAGTCTCATTTAGACATGGAAATGGCCTTAGAAGAATCTTTGAGAGTCGGCTGTTTGGGAACCACGGCCGACGTTGTAAAACAAGCCGCACAGCTAGAACAAACAGTAGTCAAACTCTACACAATTTGGAAGCGTTTAGGCAGTTTGGCAGATAGATTGTACGTGGATACAGGAGCAAGTACACCCAATTTGCGGTTGCTTTTGGGATGCTTAGACAGTCTTTCGGGAGAAAAGATTGAAGTAGATTTTGGAGACGGAGAACGCTCTATCCGCTTGCAAATTTTCAGCGAATAGCTTAAGTTTGACCGCAGATAAAAGCCAACATCCCGGCTAATTATCTGCGTCGAACCCTGTTCATCTACGGTTAAAATTTATAAGTTTTTTTCCAAAGATATCGGGGATGCAAATAACGCCGATATTTGGTAACTACTTCTTTACCCAACAGCACTACGCTAATCCAAAAACAAACTTCTGCCCCAACAGCCAGAACGAAAGATAAAGTAGTTTTTTGGGTAATGTCCAGCTGCAGGAATGGCACAACAAAAAAAACTGCCAACCACGGTAGAAAAGATAGAATAAATAAAAATAAACCGAGCTTTTGCATAGATTCACATAATACAGATTTGATATCCCCTTTATCCAGGGCTATTTCATTCTAGTGTAAGGCCTGATAGAATAACAGATTAATCTCACTGAGGGTTCAGGTCAAAAT